>JBHEKZ010000420.1:0-3881 GCA_041859025.1 Melioribacteraceae bacterium
GCTTTTTTACTTTACTATTAAATTCTTTTTTAGTCATTCTATGCTCAATAATTATTTAGGACAATTAATAAACTTTTACGCGTTAGCCGCTCTGTCTTTTTCCAACTCTCCGCGGATGTTAGACATGTATTTTTCATTAAGCGGATAGAAATACATGAAAACTACTCCAAGCAAAGCGCCCAAACCGGCAAAAACCGTAAGCATTAATCTGATACCCTCGAGTGCATTGGGAGTTTGATCTACATTTGCTTGAAAGCCGTATGCAGAAAGCAGCCATCCGTTTAACGCACCGCCTAAAGTCCAGCCAAATTTTTGCGCCATTGTAGAGGAAGAAAAGATTAATCCGGTAGCTCTGCGTTTGTTTTTCCATTCCGAGTAGTCAGCAATATCTGCATACATAGACCAGGCAAGAGGAAGAACAATACCGGCAGAAACGCCAATCAAAATGTTGGTGAAAAATATCAAACCGATTTGCTGAGGCTGTAAGAAATAGATCATGAAACTTAGAACTGCGGAAGCAACAACACTTACCATGAAAGTATTTTTCTTTCCAATCTTTGCGGAAATAGGCTTAGCGAGAACAACACCTAAAATGTTTGTTGCCAGCCAAATCGACATGTAGGCGGATGCTAAGACCGACTGACTGAAATTATACTCCGTACCGAATAAGCTTAATGTCTGATCTTTTATAAAATATTTGAAGTAATATAAAATTGCGCCGTCTCTTAGCGAGTTGAAGATAAGAACTGAGATGCTTGCGCCAAGCATAATAAACCAAGGTCCGTTTTTAGCAATGTCTTTAAAGTCTGTTTTAAGAGATGAGCTTTTTTCAACAGCCGGTTTCAATCTTTCTTTGGTACCGGCAAACGTTAAAACGAAGAATATTGCGGCAAGAACCGCGTAAATTCCAACTGTCCATTGATAACCGGAAGCCACGTTGCCATCTTTTCCAAAATATTCTACTAAACTATTTGCCGTAGCAGTTACAAATAAACCGCCGGTGAACGCGCCGATGAACCGGAATGATGCTAACGAAGTTCTGTCATCCGGATTATCAGTCATAACGCCAAGCATAGAAGAATAAGGAACGTTAACAAGTGAATAAATCATCATCATGGAGGCATAAGTAACGTAAGCATAAACAAGTTTGCCGCTTGGGCTCAAATCGGGTGTAATAAAAGTGATTATTCCAACAATAGCGAATGGTGCGGCGCCAAACAGCAAATAAGGTCTAAACTTTCCCCAGCGAGTGCTGGTTCTGTCGCAAGCAGCGCCTATTAAGAGATCCATTACCGCATCCCAAACTCTAACAACAAGAAACATAGTGCCTACGGCAGCGGCGGCTATCCCAAAAACGTCTGTATAGAAAAAGAGAAGAAACATTGAGAACAGTTTCCAGAACATAGAAGATGCAAAATCGCCAAAACTATAAGCAATTTTTTCTTTAAGAGTAATTGAAGTAGTGTTATTAGAGCTCATTTTCCTTCTCGTGTGTAAATTGTTTTCAGAACATTAGTTGCTATTGCAGTAATCGATTTAATTTACGCATAAATAATGCCAGAGCTTGAATGCCCATAAATTGAGATAATAGAGTATTAGAGAGAGGGGTTGAGAAATAGGCTTTATCATAATAATAAATCTTATGAATTTGATAATTGCGAAAGCAACATCCCCTTTGGATGGGCGTAAAGCCGGCTCATCAATCTCGATCGAGATTTTTGCGGGTAAAGCTACAAAATTGGTCTTGAGCTAAGATACTTCATCAGCTCAATTTTCTTCTTCAAATCAAGATCTTTGATGCTGTCATCAGTAAGTACTTCGGAATAAATCTTCGGCATATGATTTTCGAATAAAATTTTATCCTTATGATAGAATTCTACGAAATTTGGAACGCTTGGATGTCCGGGATACGGAGCGTAATGGTGCTTCAAATCGTTATTTCTCCAAACCATGGCGAAAGCAATTTTAACGCTATCAACATTGAAAGATTTATACAGTCTTTCTGTCCACCATTTATCATCGGGAATACTTTCCAAACCGGTTTCTGTCATTGCCGCAAGTTTATTTTTCGCGATAGCAAAGTCGCTGACAATTTTCAGCTTATTCGTAACTGCTTGCAAGCCGTCGCCATCCGGAGTAAAATCCCAATAATTGTCCATTCCAACCAAATCAACATATTCATCACCAGGATATCTTTCCAAGAATTGTTCAAGCGAGTTAAATTTTCTATCAGGCGAAAAAGCATAAATAAAATTTCTTACACCGCGCTTATCACGAAGATATGTAACTGTTGTCCGCCAGAGTTCCTTAAATTCATCCGGTGTGCAGTGAGGCTTTCCCCACCAGAACCATTCGCCGTCAAATTCGTGATAAGGACGAAAGATGATTGGAATAGGTGTGCCGTTTGTATCCACTGCTTTCTTTGCGAAATCAGCGATCTTATCTAGATCGCTAAGATACTTCAGATAATAATCGCCTCCCGGAATAATTCTTCTTACAGCAATTGTAGTATCATAAAAAGAACCACCGGTTACCGGATTGCCGTAATGCCAGCAGAAAGCAGTTATACCATTTCGCTCGTACGCTTCTCTAAGTTTTGTTAATCTGTTTTCAATTGACTGAACAAGGTTGCGATCCCAAGCAAGAAATCCAAAATCGGAACCAAATAAAGCCGGGTGACTTCCGACAACACTTTTTATATCTGATCGGTCACTATCGCCGCGCCAGCCAATACCGTAATCGCTGGCGTCATGATGTCCAAAAATCACCTTTGTTTCGGAAAGTTTTTTCAAATTGTGAAAAAGCAGAACCGTTTCTTTTGTTGCCGAAGAATCGGCAAGTTTAACATTGAGTTTCTTCTGAAACTCAATTGAATTGTATTCCGGTACACATGCTTGCATTATAACAACTGCCGAAATTAGTTTGATAAAATCATGAATCACACCTCTCATATCTCTGTCTCAATTGCCGGAGCTTTTCAAATCTTTCATTTTAGGAAATTCGTTTTCTCTAAGTTTCAACATCGCATCGCTATGCTGTTTAATAATTTGAAGTGTCGATTTATCAGAATCGAATATTGAGTTTAATCCTTGCGGCTCTTGCGGAGGATCACCAACAAATGGATCGCCTACACGCCAAACATTGTCGCTATTTTTTCCTCTAGCTTCTCCGCCCCAAGCCCAGAAGTTAGTACCTGCAATTGGTGCGCCGGCTTTAGCGCTGTCTTGAACAGCATCAAACAACATTTTATAATATTTATCGCGGTATGTAGTTGGTGAATTCGGATTGCAGCTTTCAAGATCACGCCCTAAACCAAATTCCTCCATAGTTATTGGCTTGCCTAAGATTCGTGCGTATTTCATATGCTTGTTAAAATAGTCGAATGCATTAGTAAGAGTAATTGGAAAAGTTTCTTCAGCACGCTTTGCATCATACCAGCCCCAGTTCTTTGACCATAGATGGAATGTTGAATAATCTATATACTTGCTTTGATGTGCTCTAATAAAAATTGAATCGACCTGAAGGCTTCCGGCTAAACCTTCACTTCCGGTTGTGACCAAATGATTTGGGTCGAGAGACTTTATATATTTTGCGGTTTCATCAATCCATTTGTAGTAAGCATATTGATTTGGAATGGCAACTTCACCTTGTCCGGGACGAGGTTCATTTGCCAGCTGCCAAGACATGATTGTAGGATCTTGAAAATAAAAGTTGCCCGTATATTTATTCTGGCGAGTAATAATTTTTAGAATGAATCTTCTGAAGAGATCATTTCCTTTTTCGTTTGTATAAAACTTTGCAGTGTAATTCATGAAGGCATCCCAGCCTTGATTTGGATTATCGGGATCAACAACATCGCCGTGACCAAACCATTTATTATA
>JBHEKZ010000604.1:0-2578 GCA_041859025.1 Melioribacteraceae bacterium
GTTTTGCATATGTAAAGATTTTAGAAAACAACTGTTTCCTCGTAAGTACCAAAATGCTCTTTTAATTCGCCAACCATTTCGCCTAGCGTTACATAATTATGAGCGGCTTTAACCAAAACCGGCATTAAATTAGCGCCATCTCTTGCAGCGTTGCCAAGCTCCGTTAAACAAATATCAACTTCTGCTTGACTCCTTCCATTCCGTAATTCGGCCAAACGCTTTTTCTGAGTTGCTTCAACTTCCGGCGAAATCTGCAAGATTGGAATATCTATTTTTTCATTTTCTTCAACGAACTCGTTTACACCTACAATATACTTTTCTTTTTTCTCCAATTCTCTTTGATAGCGGTAAGCAGAATCTGCAATTTCCTTCTGGAAATATCCCGCTTCAATGGCGTTAATAACTCCTCCCAAAGAATCTATTTCATCAAATATCTTGTTAGCCTGTTCTTCCATTTTATTTGTCAGGGCCTCAACAAAATAACTTCCGCCAAGCGGATCGACAGTATTTGTTACACCGGTTTCGTATGCCAGAAGCTGCTGGGTTCGCAAAGCAATCTTTACCGCTTTCTCGCTTGGCAAAGCAAGAGTTTCATCCATAGAATTTGTGTGCAAGGATTGAGTTCCTCCTAATACTGCCGCCAAAGCTTGAAAAGCAGTACGCACAATATTGTTTTCCGGCTGCTGGGCAGTTAATGTGCATCCGGCAGTTTGAGTGTGAAAACGGAGTCACCATGAGCGTGGATTTTTTGCTCCATACTTTTCTTTCATGCGCTTAGCGTAAATTCTTCTCGCCGCCCTAAACTTTGCTATCTCTTCAAAGAAATCCAGATGCGAATTAAAGAAGAAAGAAAGACGCGGCGCAAAATGATCAATATCCATTCCCCGTTCCAAGCAGGCTTCTATGTAAGCAAAACCATCAGCCAAAGTGTATGCTAATTCTTGAACCGAAGTTGAACCGGCTTCTCTGATATGATAACCGCTCACAGAAACCGGGTTCCATTGCGGAACTTCTTTTGCGCAATACTCAATCATGTCTGTAATAATTCTCATAGAAGGACGGGGCGGATAAATATATTCCTTCTGAGCAATGTATTCTTTCAAAATATCGTTTTGAAGAGTTCCCCGTAATTTGGAGAATGGAACATTTTGTTTTTGCGCAATCGCTAAGTAGAAGGCAAAAATCATCGCAGCCGGAGAATTAATAGTCATCGAAGTGGAAACTTTGTCGAGCGGTATTCCACTGAACAAAATTTCCATATCCTTAAGAGAAGAAATTGCAACGCCGCAAATTCCAACTTCACCTTCGCTAACCGGAGAATCAGCATCCCAGCCCATTAAAGTCGGCAGATCGAATGCAACAGAGAGGCCGGTCTGCCCATGCTCAAGTAAATACTTGAAGCGCTGGTTTGTGTCTTCCGGAGAACCGAATCCGGCAAACTGGCGCATAGTCCAGACTTTTCCACGGTAGCCGTTAGTGTGAATCCCACGCGTAAAAGGATACTCACCCGGGAAATTAAGATCGCGCAGATAATCAATCTGCTCTACATCATCTGGAGAATAAATTGGATTTACTGACTCACCGGATACAGTTGTAAACTTCATTCCGGTATCAGCTGATTTATCTAATTTATTTTTAAAAGAATCTTTTGCCCTCTTATAATCTTCAGAGAACATAGCTCCTCGCTTTCAAAGTTTAATTGTTTTGGATAAAATTAGGAAATGGATCAAGTCCGTCCAAATCTTTTGTCGAACTCTTCGAGCGGAATTTTAATTACAATAGGACGGCCATGGGGGCAAACATAAGGCATCGATGTCGCGAAAAGCTTATCTACAAGAATTCTCATTTCAGTCTCTGTAAGTCTATCGCCTGCTTTAATTGCAGCTTTGCAAGAATAAGATTTTGCCAAATTGTCTCTAACTTCCAGCTGCTTAAACTGTTCATTCTTTCTGAACTCGTCTAAAATCCCAAGTAGAGTTTCAACTTCGTGCTCAATTTTAATATCTGAAGGAATTCCAACAATTAAAACTGTGTTCTTTGCTTGAAATTTAATTTCAAAACCTAAATTGGAAAGATAGGCTTCCAGTTCTTTAAGCAGCAGGTAATCTGCCGGATCAAGTTTTACCGTTTGCGGAAACAATAAGTGCTGGGAAAATGGTATGTTCGCGTCAAACGACTGCATGGCCTGTTCGTAAAGAATTCTTTCATGAGCAACATGAGAATCAATTATCATCAATCCGCTTTTTATTTGAGAAAGAATGTATTTATTATGAAGCAAAACAATGAATGGCGTTTCAAGATCGGAACTAGGCGATTCATGATAAACTTGTGTAGGCTGTTTTTCATCGAAAGGCGCAGCTACCGCTTCTTGAGGAGAAGATGATCTCACTTCCTTATTCAAAGCACCGAAAAGAAGATCAATTTCTTCTTCACCCATAATTGGATTTCTTTTTTCACGGTTTATCGGTCGATCGGAAAAATCTTCCCGCTCACTCCTTTGATGCGTCTGAAATTTAAGCGATTCGTCTTCTTCCGTTCCATTTTGGAAAGACATATTTGGAACCAGATCTTAACTGCC
>JBHEKZ010000438.1:0-2601 GCA_041859025.1 Melioribacteraceae bacterium
CAACTGCCTACAACGAGTATGCTTTAAAAGCCTTTGAAGTTAACGCGACAGATTACTTACTTAAGCCGTTCTCCGAAGAAAGGTTCAATGAGGCCTTAGAGAAAGCGACAAAGCTTCTTTCCAGCAAAATATTGTCAGACGCAAAATTTAAAGATATTCTTAAAATTGCGGACTCACGGGCTGAATCGCTCGAACGTGTTGTGGTTAAGAATCAACAAAAGATAACTCTTATACCGGTTGAGGAAATAAAATATATTGAAGCTCAGGATGATTACACGATGCTTTATACTCAAAAAGGAAATTTTCTTAAGCAAAAAACAATGAAGTACTTTGAAGAGAACTTAAATCCAAAAGATTTCATCCGAATTCACAGGTCTTATATTATTAAGCTTAGCTTACTAAAACAGATTGATCTGCTCGAGAAAGAGTCTTATCAAATTGTACTTCATGATGGCAAAAAACTTCCGGTAAGCAAAAACGGTTATGCTAAGCTGAAAGAATTATTATAGCCAGTTCTTTTCTTACTAAGATAAAATTGAAGTTCAACCCGCCGGTCTTTATATTTCGTGAGACAAACATTGGTTAAAAAATGAGCTTAGACAGAGACCTTTTATCAATTCAGGAAGCGCGCAATTTAGCCGCAGCAGCCAAACAGGCACAACTCGAATTCAAGCATTTCAGCCAAGAACAAGTTGACAAAGTAGTGAAAGCTATGGCTGATGCTGGCTTTAAAGAGGCAGAACGTCTGGCCAAAATGGCTCACGAAGAAACCGGATTTGGCAAAATCTCCGATAAGATTATTAAAAATCAGTTTGGTACAAAAGATGTCTGGGAATCTATTAAAGACCTAAAATCTGTCGGCGTTATCGATGTTCGTCAGGGCGGTAAAATTTTGAAGATTGCGGAACCAATGGGAGTTGTTGCTGCTCTTGTCCCATCCACAAATCCTACATCTACCGCAATGTTCAAATCAATCATTTCTCTTAAGTGCAGAAATGCTATTGTAGTTTCACCTCATCCGAAAGCTATCAAATCAACTCAGGAAGCTCTTAAAGTAATATCAGATGCGGCTGAAAAAGCCGGCGCGCCAAAGGGTTTGATCCAGTGTTTATCTATTCCGACTCTTGAAGGAACAGACGCATTAATGCATGATAAGAATATTGCTGTAATTCTTGCTACAGGCGGAATGCCGATGGTTCGCGCTGCTTACAGTGCCGGTAAACCGGCTTATGGTGTTGGTGCTGGAAACGTTCCCGCTTTCATTGAACGTTCTGCTAATATTGAAAAAGCTGTTGCCGATATTGTTTTCGGAACTACGTTTGATAATGGTGTACTCTGCTCTTCTGAACAAGCCATTATAGTTGACCGACCTATTAGCGACAAAGTTAAAGAAATTGCTAAGAAAAAAGGTTGTTACTTTGTTAATGCGGATGAAAAGAAAAAGTTAGAAGATAAAATTGCCAAAGGTGCAAAACTGAATGCTGACATTGTTGGCAAGTCTGCTGTATGGATTGCAAATTATGCCGGCTTCACTGTTCCCGATTCAACAACTGTTCTTGTTGCCGAATGTTCTACTGTTGGCAAGCAAGAACCTCTATCAATCGAAAAACTTTCTCCGGTACTCGCTTATTACACAGTTGATGGATGGATGGACGGATGCCACAAATGCATTGAATTATTGGAGTTTGGCGGGATAGGACATACTCTCGCAATTCATTCTAACGATAAAGATATTATCATGAAATTCGCTTTTGAAAAACCAGCTTTTAGAATTGTTGTTAATACACCTTCATCAGTAGGTGCAGTAGGATTTTCTACCGGCTTAATGCCATCAATGACTTTAGGGCCCGGAACTTGGGGTGGATCAATCATTTCGGAAAATGTAAGTGCCATGCACTTGATGAATGTAAAAACACTAGCATTTGAAACAAAAGTTATCAACCCGGGGAATTGTTTGACTTCTATGGAAGGAGCCTCACCAAAAACCGGCTTTTTTGAGGGAAGTTTTACAAAACAAATAGAAGAAAGATTACGCGCACGTGCCGGAAATCCCACTTCTCAAAACACTAAAAACATCCTGACTAATGAAGTTAATGAAAAAAATACCGGTTTTGGAAGCGGAATCTCCGAAGAAGAAATCAAAAAAATTGTAAAGGAGTTTTCTAAGTAGAAAAGCTGCATTGTTGTGAACGGGCTTGTTTTATTGTGACAATTATCATTCTTTCCATTGTCAATTTTGGGTAGATTTGCAGCAATTATGAAAGACAACAAGAAAATGTATCAGCATGATAAGAATTGGTCAATCGAAAAAGGAGATTATAAGCGGGATGACCAAGCTACTTGGACTTATCAGCGAAATTTGAACAGAAAAAAGAAAATTAAGCTTACTGTAATGATCATTTTATATGCTCTTGGGGTTACTGCAATCACATACTTTGCAATTACACTCACTTAAGAGTAACGATCCAGCTTAAATTTTTCACCCAGGTAAAGTTTTCTTACATCTTGATCTTCGGCGAGCTCAGTTGCTGTGCCTTCCTTAAAGATTTGCCCATTTATCAGAATATAAGCCCTGTCAACAATACTTAGCGTTTCATGTAC
>JBHEKZ010000254.1:0-8260 GCA_041859025.1 Melioribacteraceae bacterium
GTTTATGTAAGAAATGAAAATGGAATGATCGAGCCGAACAATTTGCTTTGGCCTTCATTCTGGGCAATGAAAAATGGCAATAAGATTACACCGCTTTCAATTGATGAAATGACCAATTCCGTTTCAGGTAGAATCAAGCTGGATACTTTACTTAATTACGGCAAGTGGCATTCAATCAGCGACAGCATGATGATTTCCCTTCTCAAAAAATTGAACAGTAGTTCTCAAAAGAAGAATGTAAGTTTTGTTTACATAACCGGCGGAAAAGTAATTGAGCTTGACGGAACCAGATTAAGAAAGAGTGAACATGAATCAGCTGAAGCATACAGCTGGCCTATTGCGCATACTGTTCGCCCCGCTTCTCAAGCTTTGGGTGCTTCCGGCTGCGGCGACTGCCACTCTGCCAGCTCCAATTTTCTTTACGGCAAAGTTAATGTTGAATCTTCTCTGAAGTCTGAAACAGACACATTAATTACAATGACGAAGTTCGAAGGTTTGAATACAGCTTATCAAAAAGCGTTTTCATTTTCATTCTTTTTCAGACCTTGGCTCAAAGGAATTATCATCATCTCCTTCATTCTGATTCTCTTTGTGTTCCTAATTTATTCCGCTAAAGGAATTTTAGTTATAGCTAGAGAAGCAACAAAAGATAAAGTTTAGCGAGGTAAGTTTGATTTTCAGAGTTGTATCGATATTACTAATTTCAGCGCTGCTTATTCATCTCTTTAGAAAGCTGAAACATCACAAGATTACTCCTAAGAATGTTTGGCAGTTTTGTAAGGAGGATTTTAAGGAAAACCTTATAATTTCCTTCCGAAATAAATCGGTTTCATTTTCTCAGAAGATAAAATCTACAATCGTTCATTTATGCGCGGCTCTGTTTATTATACTTTTTATTACTGCATTTCTTCCGGTATTATTTGGCTATCATATGAGCGGACTATTCATGCTGATTCACACTTCAGCCGCACTGATAGCCAGTATTTGTTTGATTGCATTCGTATTCCTCTTTTCAAACAGCAATCAGCTTTCTTTGGAAGAACTTCAAAAGTTAGACGACGATTACAGATTGAAAAAAACGTTAGATACTCAAATAATGCTCAAAGTTTTATATTGGCTAATAATCGCATTAATTCTTCCGGCAATGCTTTCAATCATCTTGATGCTCTATCCCCTGTTTGGAACTGACGGTTTAGAGCTTTTGGCCGATGTTCACCGCTGGTCTGTTTTGCTTCTAACTATTTGTGTAATTTTTGTTCAGTATTATAGAGTTTTACAGAAACATATTGAGAATACAAAAGGAGTTTAAAAATGTTCAAGCGCAGTATCTTATTTTTAATTGCAGCTGGATTCATTCTTTCTGCAAATTATAGTTTCGCTCAAGCGAATAAAGATTTGGCACCTATTAAATTGGATTTACCAAAGCCTATGTTTGTTGGTACACCGACTAACCTGGCCGTTCCCAATTTGGAAAAACCATTAGGTAAACCAAGACCGCCATTCTACGCTCCAAAGGGAACAGAGAATGTTGCTCTGAAAAAACCAATAACCAGCACAGATAAATTTCCGGTAATTGGTGAAATCTCTTATATAACTGATGGCGACAAAAACGCTTCGGAAGGACATTTTGTAGAACTCGGACCTTTCGCTCAGAACATTGTAATTGATTTACAGAAAGATTACAACCTATACGCAATTGTTGTTTGGCATTATCACATGCAGGCAAGAGTTTATTACGATGTAATTGTTCAAGTTGCCGATGACGCAAAGTTTACTAAAAATGTTAGAACTCTTTTCAACAATGATATCGATAACAGCAGCAAGCAGGGAAAGGGCAAAGACATGCATTATGTTGAAACTGCGGAAGGTAAATTGATTGATGCGAAAGGAGAAAAAGCCCGATACGTTCGTTTGTTCAGTAAAGGAAGTACAGCAGACGACTTAAACCACTACATTGAAGTTGCAGTTTACGGCAAATAGCAAATATTATTTTTCTAAAAATGGCGGTATAGTTTTACTATCCGCCATTTTTTTATTGTGTGTCTTCATCCGTGTTTACCGGTTGGAAGAAAAGCCGATGCATGTTGATGAAGCTGTCCATGCTGTAAAATTCGGCTACCTGCTCGAAAACAATTATTACCGCTACAATCCAATTGAATATCATGGCCCAACTCTTAACTACTTTTCCTTAATTCCGACTTGGATACTGGGAGAAAAAAATATTTCGGAAGTAACTGAAACAACCCTAAGAATTGTTCCGGTTTTCAGCGGCTTAATTCTAATTCTCCTTCTGTTGTTTTTTAAGGATATAGGTAAGGAATTTATAGTTGCGGCAATAGTTCTAACCGGATTTTCATCGATCAATGTTTTCTATAATCGTTATTATATTCAAGAATCTTTGTTGGTCAGCTTCAGTTATTCAGCACTAATTCTTCTTTACCGTTACCAGGCAAAGAAGATTCATGCGTTGCTTATATTTTCCGCGCTATTCTTTGCACTGGCATTTACAAGCAAAGAGACTTTTATTATTACGGCATTCTCCTCTGCGGTTTCTTTTTTCATTTTAAGATTTATCAACCGCAAAACATTTCCGAAGTTTTCCGTTTCATGGAAACCAATACTGATTTTCTTCTCGACTTTTATAATCATTTCCATCTCGTTTTTTACATCTTTCTTTTCAAATCCTCGCGGCGCGTTCGACTCTATACTCACTTTTGCAAATTACTTTAATAAAGCTGGCAGCAATGCGGAACATATTCAGCCTTTTTATTATTACTTCACACTGGTTACGTTTAGAATAGTTGATGAAGTCTTCTTCAGCGAACTGCTTATTCTTATCTTTTTCGTATTTGGATTGATCCGCGCCTTCTCCAAAACAAACACGAACTCAAGCGGAATCAATTTTGTCCGCTTCGTTTCGATTTTAACCTTAATAATGACTTTTATTTATTCTCTAATTCCTTATAAAACTCCCTGGACTATGATGAGCTTTTGGCAAGGAATGATTTTGATTGCCGCATTTGGATTTGCAGAACTGCTAAAGTTTATTCCAAAAGCTAACTGGTATCTGCTTCTTAGCCTAATCGGAATATTCATGTTTGTTCAGTCATATTACAATTCGATTGTTAATTCTTCCAATCCGCAGAATCCTTTTGTTTATTCTCATGCCGGTAATGATGTAAAAACCATAGAGCCATTTCTTACAAAGGTAACAGCTGTTCAAAGCGAATACATTAATATTCCGATTTATGTAGCTGCAGTTAAAAATGATTACTGGCCTTTGCCATGGTATCTAAGAAAATTTAAGAATACTTCATGGAATGATAGAATTGATAGCAGTGTATATAAGTTTCCCATCGTGATCGCTTCACCCGAACTTGAAGGAGAACTGATTGAAACTATTTATACCAAAGCTCCCGCCGGCCATGTGAATCTATATGTTCCCCTATTCGAAAAGCATATGGAAATTCGTCCCGGTAAAGAAATTAGAGGTTATATTCGCAAAGATTATTTTGATAAATACTATAACGCTCTTTCCCGTTAAAGGATGTTGTGCAAAACTATTCCCACATAAAAAACGCGCACCACTTTACTCACGTTGCAATGGCAACATTGTTCGATTTTATTATTGTTCACGAAAGTAAAGTTTACGCACAGGGAACTGCATGGGAGTGCATCAAAGAGATTGACAGGCTTGAAAATGAGCTTAGCAGATTTAAGCCGAACAGCGACATCTCAAGGATTAACAATCTGAAACTTGGCGAAAGAATTATTCTTGGCGCTGATGCTTTTAACTGCATCAGCAGAAGCATCGAACTGCATAAAGAAACTCGTGGCGCGTTTAACATTGCTTGCGGCGCTCTTTTAAAGTGCTGGCTCAATCCCGATTACACCCTTAGAAATCCAAGCGATGAGGAAATTGAATTAGCAATTACGAAATCACAAATCGAAAACATTGCTCTTCACAGTGAAGACTTCTCAATAGAAATCCTTGAAGAAGGAACTGTGATTGATCTGGGCGCGTATGGTAAAGGTTATGCTGTTGATGCCGTTGCTGAAATTTTGCTTGAGTGGAATATTGATTGCGCGCTTCTGAGTGCCGGAAGAAGTTCGATCAAAGCAATCGGAAAGACGGAAGGTTCTACAGGCTGGGATATTTCCATTTCCAATCCGGCTGATCAAAATCACGTTATCAAAACATTTTCTCTTAAAGATATTTCCGTGGGGGCTTCAGGCTTAAGTAAAGGGAGCCATATAATCAGTACATTAACCGGAAAACCTGTTGAACAAAAAGGAGGAAGCTGGGTATTCTGCAACAACACGGCTGATGCAGACGCTTTCTCTACTGCTTTTATGATATTGGAAAACGGTCTGATAAATGAACTTGTAGAAAACAACAAGAAGCTTTCAGCAGTTGTATACGAAAACAATTCAAAAAAAGTTTACGAGTTCGGCCCTCTTCCCCCTGCTGCCGGAGTTGCTTAATGAAACTTCATTAATTTTATTCGCGCTAAATCAAGAAGCACTTTCCATGGCGTTTTAAGCAGTGTAATTCTGCTGTCTCTATCGCAGCTCCACTCAACTGGAAACTCTTTTATCTGGTATTTGTACTTCTCTGCCCGCAGTATGTTCTCCACTTCAAACATAAAACCGCTTGTCCGCAGTTCAGAAAACAATTTTTTTGCGGCTTCCGATTTGTAAATCTTAAATCCGCATTGGGTATCTGTTAGATTTTTAGGTACGCCAAGAAATTTTGTTGCCAGGAATCTGATTACCGAAGAAGTTAGCTTTCTATCTTTCTCTTGCGATATCTTGATTACTGAACCAGGAAGCATGCGGGAGCCGTGTGCAATATCGCATTCATTATCAGCCAGCATTTTTAATCCGGTTAAAAGATTACTTAGTGGGACAGTCGCGCCGGCGTCGCTATAAGCTGCGTATTCCCCTTTTGCCTCAAGTATTCCCCTCTTTACCGTATAACCTTTGCCGAAGTTATTCTGATTCTTAAGTACTGTTAATCTGGTTTGAATATTCTTTCGGGTACTATTAGCCTTTTCGAATGTTGCGTCGCTGCTTCCATCATCTACAACTATTATCTCACCGGAAAGGTTTTGTTCTATAATAAATTTATCGGCAAGAAGAATATCTTTTTCAATCTTCTTTTCTTCGTTGTAAGCCGGAATGATTATAGAGAGCTTCATCAAGTCTAATTTTCGTTTTTAACTGTATCAAAATAATCAAATCAGCTTACTTTCTTCGCCATTACTTTTATTTTTCTATTCCACTGCCTATTTCAGCTGAATCAATTTATTTGCATAAACATTCTGTTTCTTTGTTTTTGCATCTTTTACTATTGCGACCAGAATATAAACTCCGCTGCCAACCGGATTACCGAAATTATTCTTGCCTTCCCAGACAAATGTTTTCTCTCCCTCAACATTATCCTCTTCTGCTATGCTGAATACCCTTTCGCCCAGAACATTATAAACAGCAACATTTATGCTGCTGATAGATTTTAAATGCATCTTTATAGTGGTCATGCTATTAAACGGATTTGGAAATGCAGTTATAAAAGTTGTATCCGCTTCTTCTTCAAGCTTAATATCTGATAATCCGCCTTCGTCGAAAGGATTTTTAATAAAGTGAAATTTGTCGTTTGGCTCTAACGCAAGTAATGCTGTATAATCTGTTAATATGTTGTTGGCAATAGATAGCTTAACTATACCGGCCGTATCAATTTTTGCCAGATTAAATTTATCGTTAATCAGTTCATTACCCAGCATAGATTTTACAACTTTGTTATAAGTAGTAGTATCATGCGGAACAAGGAATGTGATCTTTCTTGTACTATCCTTCTCTTCTCCTTCAAATCTGCCGGTTATACTAAAAACAATGCTGTTTCTTCCATTAGATTTCCCTAAGAAGAAGCGGGGCTTATTCGGGTCGGCAATTTTGTTCACTTCCCTTAACTGAAGTGAATTATCCGGATATCCATCTGCAACAGCTGATATTTTGATGTTGTCTATATTTGGAATGGCATAAGGAGAGAATAAATTACCAATATATGGCCAATCATAAAGATGCTTCTCAATATGAATTCCCTTGCTTAATTCGGCAATGACCTTTAGATAATAGCCGCTTCCATAATATTCTGTCTGACTGTCAGTTATATAACCCGGAGTTACTACATCATTGTCCAGCAGATTAAGCGAATAGAATTTTGGAGCCTTTCCGGTAAAGCCGGACATATATGATTGAGCTTTGATGTTTGCGTCATATTTAGAAATCAGCGAATCCGAATCGCTTAGAATGATTACTTTTGAAAAGTTATTCGAATTCTGCTCTTGCTTTATGCGGGCTAATAATTTATCGAGTGTAAAAGGTTTATTTACTGCATTCACACCAAGAAGGGGAACTCCCAGCAGTGTCTTCATTCCGGCATCATCTCTTAACGACCAAATTCCGGTTACTACAAGCAATCCATTCTTAATTTTCTTGGATATTACGGAAGCATTACCGGCCTGATCTCTTAATTCAACTTTTACATCGGGATCTGTGTAGGTCAAAAAATAAGACGAGTTTCTGGTGAACGATTCGGGAAAATACTGGCCGATATTTCCTTCCGGATTTCTGTAAAGAGTAACGGCATTATGATTAACCGATTTTACTTTTAATCCTTGTATATAATGTGTAGCTAGTTTTTCTTTTCCCTCTCTGTTGTAATCATAGTATGTTAAAAACCTGCCGCCGTTTCCAAATAATGTATCTAGTCTGGCAATTATCATATCCGCTGCGTTTTGACTAATAGGATCATCGGAGCCATGCCGGTATGCACTTACAATATCGGAACGAGTTATACTGCTTAACGCATCATCAATCTTATCGAATTTAACTACGTTGGCAATTGTTGAGAGGTTTGTAAAATTCCAATTCGTTGAGGCGTCAAAATCACAGAAGAGTACATTTGGCTTGTATAGATAATTTATTTCTTTTGCAAAATTACTTTTTTCGAAATCATCCAGTGCTGTGTTTAGATTAAGCGAGGAAGCCGGCAGGATTCCATTTGTATAATCTACAATCTTTTCATTGCCGGAGATGATCAGCTTAAAGTTATCATTGTATTTGATGGAACTTTCGATAAGCGCACGGTATTTAGGCATTTTTTCCGGAATACTTTTCCTAGCTGTTCCGCTAAAATCCAGAGCTACAAGAACTTTCTGCGAGTTCAGATTGGTTTTAACATTAAAGAAATTCTCAGGTAAAATTCCAAGTTGGAAATATGTACTGTCGCTTTTATCCTGATATCCGCTTATGTAATATCCTTCGTTAAACGCTGAATTGTATTTTAGATTTAGAGACGAGAAAAAAGAAATATCACTTAAAGCAACATGCTGATAACTGAATCCCATAGTATCTACAAGGGGTGTAAATTTAGTCTCCGGTGATTCCGCCAGCAGAGGCACACCCCACTTATCTTTTTGCGTCCTAAACAATATTTCCAGAGGCTTCTTTAAGGAATTATTCGCGAGAAGCATTTTTAGGGGAAGTTCTGCGGTTGCCTGATTGCCGTACCACCTTGTTGGAACTAGAAATGTGATTTTTACTTTTCTGTAGCTTCCGGCTTCCAGGGGATATATCTTCAACTCATATTGACTGCCGGTTTTTGTTAAAAAAGCCGGGTCATATTTGGTAGCAACTATACTATCATAAATGTGTCTTGCACTCCACGTATCAAACATTTGAGCTCGCATTACATTGTTCCCCATCCAGAGCCACATATCATTTACTACTGCGTCTTTGGGAAGTTCAAACCGGTGAACAATTTCTAGAAATTTTGATGAGAACTGATTTCTCTCCGAATATTCGAGATACAATGACTGCTCAACGTAAGCTCCTAACGGCTGCACAACTAAAGTAGCCTTTTCAATGTAGCCGGCTTTTGAACCATATGAACCTTTGTCTTTAACCGTTAGCTGATTGACCGCTAAAAGATTATGAAAAGAAAATAGGCTCACAGCAACAACACTTAACAAAAGATTTTTCATGATATAGCTCTTATTAATTTTTTATAATTGGTAACTTTTCAAAATTATAATCATACAGCTCTGTTATTTCATCACAACCATTTTTTTCGTTTCTATAAAACTTCCGGCTCTAAGCTGATAGAAATAAACTCCGGAAGAGAGTGAAGAAGGAAGAGTAGAGAACGTAGAATTGTAAAGTCCGGGTTGTTTAAATTCATTAACCAGAGTTGCAACTT
>JBHEKZ010000460.1:0-2821 GCA_041859025.1 Melioribacteraceae bacterium
TCGGATATTATAGAGACAAATACTTTCAACGGAACCGCAATTTCTCAAGCAGATTATAAAACTGAACATTTGGTTTACGAGATTAATTTTGAAGCAGCTAAAATTGCTAAGGAAGTCGCAGACGAATTCACAAAAGCCAATCCGGATAAGCCAAGATTTGTTGCCGGCTCGCTTGGCCCGACAAACAAAACACTTTCTATCTCTCCGGATGTAAATGATCCCGGTTTCCGCTCTGTAAATTTCGATGAAGTAGCAGCAGCGTTTAAAGAGCAGGCACGCGGCTTAATAAATGGCGGCGCCGATATTTTACTTGTTGAAACAATGATTGATACGCTTGTTTGCAAAGCCGCATTATTCGGCATTATGGAATTGTGCGAAGAAACCGGCAACAACATTCCGATAATGATTTCCGGTTCTGTAATAGATATGAGCGGCAGAACTTTAAGCGGACAAAATACTGAAGCGTTCTGGAATTCAGTTTCTCACACAAAGAATTTATTAAGCGTTGGATTGAACTGTTCGCTCGGACCAAAACAAATTCGTCCGTTCATAGAAGAATTGTCAAGAATTTCCGGTGTGTTTGTTTCACTCTACCCGAATGCCGGTTTACCCAATGAGTTCGGCGGTTACGATGAATCGCCGGAAGCGATGGCTAAAGTTCTTGATGAATTCGCCAAGGAAGGTTTCTTTAACATCATCGGCGGATGCTGCGGAACAACACCAGATCATATTAGAGCATTTGCAGAAATCGCAAAAAAATATCCACCGAGAAAAATTCCGGAGATTCAGCCTTACTTGCGTTTAAGCGGACTTGAAGCACTCACACTTCGCCCGGAAACAAATTTTGTAAACATTGGGGAAAGAACCAATGTAACCGGATCGCGAAAGTTTGCACGACTAATAAAAGAAAACAAATATGAAGAGGCTCTTTCGGTTGCACGGGAACAAGTTGAAAACGGCGCGCAAGTTATAGACATCAACATGGATGAGGGTTTGATAAACTCCGAAGAAGCAATGACGAAGTTTTTGAACCTACTTGCAACCGAGCCCGATATTGCACGAGTACCAGTTATGCTGGATTCATCAAAATGGAGTGTTATTGAAGCGGGATTGAAATGTCTTCAAGGGAAAGGAATTATTAATTCAATCTCCATGAAAGAAGGCGAAGATGTATTTAGACTTCATGCAAAAAAAGCATTGAAGTATGGCGCGGCAGTTATCGTAATGGCATTTGATGAGCAAGGACAAGCAGATACATTTGAGCGCAAAACCCAAATTTGTAAACGTGCTTATAAAATTTTAACCAAAGAAATCGGCTTCCCGCCACAAGACATAATTTTCGATCCGAACATTTTTGCTATTGCGACAGGCATTGAAGAACATAATCAATATGCAATAAACTACATTGAAGCAACGAGATGGATAAAGAAGAATCTTCCACACGTAAAAATAAGCGGCGGTGTCAGCAATATTTCTTTTTCATTCAGAGGCAACGATACTGTTCGCGAAGCAATGCACTCAGCATTTCTTTATCATGCAATTGAAGCCGGTATGGATATGGGAATTGTTAACGCCGGTCAGCTTGCAGTGTACGAAACAGTCCCGAAAGAGCTTTTGGAAAAAGTTGAAGATGTTATATTAAACAGAAAACCGGACGCAACAGAAAAGTTAGTCGAGTATGCGAACACATTAACAAAAGATGTTAAACAAGATGTTGCCGATGCCGCATGGCGCCGTGAAAGTGTTGAAGAAAGATTGAAGCACGCGCTTGTAAAAGGCATTGTCGAGTTTATTGATGTCGACATTGAAGAAGCCAGACAAAAATATGCCCAGCCGCTTCAAGTAATTGAAGGTCCGTTAATGTCTGCAATGAATGTTGTGGGGGATCTTTTTGGTTCCGGCAAAATGTTTTTGCCCCAGGTTGTTAAGAGCGCGCGCGTTATGAAAAAAGCAGTCGCAATCTTAATTCCATACATAGAAGCACAAAAAGAAAAGAGCGGCAGTAAAAAATCGAACGGCACGGTGTTAATGGCAACTGTTAAAGGGGATGTTCATGATATCGGCAAGAACATTGTGGGTGTAGTTCTTGGATGCAACAACTACGATATTATTGACCTCGGTGTGATGGTTCCATCCGATAAAATTCTTTCTACAGCTGTTGAGAAGAATGTTGATGTAATTGGTCTAAGCGGTTTAATTACTCCTTCGCTTGATGAAATGGTTCATGTTGCTAAAGAAATGGAAAGAATGAATTTGAGCATTCCTCTTCTTATCGGCGGTGCTACAACATCAAGAATTCATACCGCAGTTAAAATTGCGCCGGAATATTCTAAGCCAACAATTCATGTACTCGATGCATCAAAGAGTGTTGGAGTTGTGAGCAATCTTCTGAGCGATGAAGCTAAGGATGGATTTGTTGCTAAGATTAAGGATGATTACAAAAAACTTCGCGAAGATCATTTCAAAAAACATTCAGCCAAAGAATGTATCTCAATTGAGAAAGCTCGTGAGGACAGATTAAAACTGGATTGGCAAAATTACTCTATACACAAACCAAACAAACTTGGAATTACCAGTTTTAATGAGTTTCCTCTTGAAGAAATTCGTCCATACATCGATTGGACTCCCTTCTTCCAGACTTGGGAACTAAAGGGAAAATACCCTGCAATTTTTGAAAATGAAAATTACGGCGGCGAAGCAAAGAAAATTTTTGAAGATGCGAATAAACTTCTCGATCAAATTGTTAAAGAAAAATCCTTAACAGCTAACGGAATTTTCGGCTTGTTCCCCGCCGCTTCTGTTGAAGATGACATTGAACTGT
>JBHEKZ010000507.1:0-3311 GCA_041859025.1 Melioribacteraceae bacterium
CTCCAAAGCTTTGGCAACTTCTTCTTTATTGAATTCGTATTTCTTTATTGTCTTTGTAATATGATCTTTTTCGAAATTACGTAAAGCTTCCTTCAAAGAATCAACATCACCAAGCTGAGTGGTGTTGGTTTTTAAATAGTCGGCAAGATTGCCGGGATTAATCATTTCTTTATTGGCGAAAATAACTGCACGTTCAATGACGTTTTCCAATTCGCGAACACCGCCTCGCCATTCGTGTGATAAAAATATTTTCATTGTTTCATTATCAACGCCTAAAATTTTCTTTCCCATTTCCTTGCAGAATTTTTCTATGAAATGATTGACGAGCAGCGGAATATCTTCTTTGCGCTCGTTCAAAGTAGGCAATTTAATCTCAACTACATTTAATCTATAGAAAAGGTCCTCGCGGAATTCACCCGACTTTGCTTTTTCCATTAAATCTTGATTTGTCGCTGCAATTATTCTTACATCAGTATTAACCGGCTTAGTGCCTCCAACAGGAATAAACGCTCTGTCTTCGAGCGCGCGTAAAAGTTTAACTTGAAGATTCAGAGGTAGCTCGGCAATCTCATCGAGAAACAAAGTGCCTCCATCTGCAACTTTAAATAAGCCCATTTTTTCTTCGCTTGCGCCGGTGAACGATCCTTTTTTGTGACCGAATAATTCACTCTCTATCAAATTTTCGGAAATAGCTCCGCAGTTGATTGGTAGAAAAATTTTATCCTTCCTTTTACTGTTTTGATGAATGGCTTTTGCAACCATTTCTTTTCCGGTTCCGCTTTTTCCCATTATCAGAACGTTTGTATTTGTCGGCGCAACTTGACTGATTACATCAAAGACTTTTTTCATTGGTTCGCTATTGCCAATCATATTTACAAATCCGGTTTCAAATGAAAGTCTTTGCCGTAAAGCGCGGTTTTCCGTAGAAAGGTTCTTAAACTCAATAAGTTTTTTTAAACGAAGAATTACATCTTCAAACTCTACCGGTTTAATTAAATAATCGTATGCGCCGTGATGAAGCGCGTCAATAGCGGTTTTGACGGAAGCATAAGCTGTCATAATTATAAAAAATGTATCCGGTGAAACTTTAGATGCGGCATCGAGGAGCTGAATGCCATCCATCTTAGGCATTTTTATATCGGTTATAACTACATCATAATTTTCTGCTTGTAATTTCTGAAGAGCATCTTCGCCATCACTTGCTACAGTTGTAGAAAAGCCCTCTTCATCTAAAATCATTTTTAACGAATCGCGAATTGGTTTTTCATCATCTACAATTAAAATTTTTGAAGACATCATTTCTCCTTAGTTTTCTGCGAGTGGAAGTGCTATTGTAAATGTACTACCTTCGTTTAATTTACTGCTAACCTTAATTTCTCCGCCGAATCGGTTTACAATTCCATAACTGACGGAAAGCCCTAGCCCGGTTCCTTTGCCAACTTCTTTAGTTGTGAAGAAAGGATCGAATATTTTTTCTATAGTCAAGTTATCCATTCCGCAGCCGTCATCTGTAATATCAACATATATTTTTGTTTCATCATAACGCGATTTCACAGTCACTATGCCGTTACCATCGATCGCATCAAGAGCATTTATTAAAATATTTACAAGAACTTGCAGAATCTGATCAGCCGCTATATTCACACTTGGAAGAAAATCCTTGAGCTCAGTTTCGAATTTTACTTTTCTTACACGTTTATCATATTTAACAATTCCAATAGCAGTCTTAATAATATCGGTAATGTCTTGCAAGTTTGTTTCGTAGCTAGGCGGACGACTGAAATCGACTAACTCCCTTACAATACGAGTTATGCGGTCAATATTTTCCTTTATGTTTACAAGCTGCTCGCTCATAAATGCATCTTGACTTCTACGTTGCAATATTTGAACAAGTGCTGAAATTGAAGTTAAAGGATTTCCGATTTCATGTGCAACGCCGGCCGCCATCTGCCCAATTACAGCCAGTTTTTCCGATTGGTCAATTTGCGCTTGCAAGCGTTTATATTCGGTATGATCCTTAATTATGATTGAGCGCCCGACATATTCGCCGGTTGTACTAGGTAATCTTGAAACACTAAGGCGAACAGTTATAAACTCGCCATTCTTTTTTATTCTTTCGGTCTCTACTATGCTGGAGTGCCCAATTTTCCTTGCGTCTTCAATAATCCGGTCTCTTTCCTTTACATATTTTTCTCCGGCCGGAAAAAGAATGCTGGATGGTTTTCCAATTATTTCATCTTCGCGGTAACCGAATATTTTTTCGGCACCTTTATTCCACGCAATGAATCTTTCGTGTTCGTCAACTACCATTATTGCCTGATCCGATGAAATAAGAATGCTTTTGAGATATTGTTGATCGAATTCCAGTTTCGATGCAAGGCGGTCTCTGTCAAGTTCCAGTTCCTTCATCTTCATTTCTTGATGAAGCATTCCGTAGCGGGCGTAAATCTGTTCAATTAAATCATCCAGAAAACCAAGCAGTATTACCGGATCGGTTTCGTTATTTTCTAACTCGATTGAGTTCAGAACCGCAAATCTTCCTTGGCTAAAAATCTGGCTGATCTCTAGTAAGTTTAAGTTAGTAGCGGAAAACAAGTTGTAGCTTGAAATTAGAAACTGATCGGCTTCTTTGTAGTCGGTCTTTCGGATAACATCAATGAATGTGTTTAAACTGCTGTAAACAAAAGCCTGAATTTGAGTCTCTGTTAGTTTGTCTTTGTATATAGGTGCAAGTATGTCGATCCACTTATCACTAATCTGAGTATAATATTTTTTGAGTAGCTCAATTAATAGCTTTTTCATTCCAACTTTCTCTTATAGATTACGAAAGGGAATCGCCCTTTCAAACTTTGTTCTAAAAATAAAGAAAGGGCTCTAGTTATGAAAGGAATCCTTGTCTGTTCAATTGATTATAAGCACATTATTCTGAGGAACAGAAGAAAGTTGGCTTATGTATAAGATTCAGTTTGATTAAATTAGCACATCAATTGGAGTCAATAATGAAGAGAGTATTTCTGGCAATAATTACAATTGCGGTTGTTGCGCAATCTGCTTATGCATCAAGCGAAATAATAGTAAAACCGATTTTAACCGGCGTTAAAGTCTTTCTTAGAGGTGCCGAGCTAAAACAAAATGCAAAAGTGAAGTTGGAAAAGGGAATTAATGAAGTTATTATTTCGGGAATTGCCGGAAACATCGACCGGAACAGCATTAATGTATCTGGTAAAGGGGACGGAATAATTATCTCTGTTGTTCAAAGATTTGATTATCTGCGCTCGCCCGAAAAACATCCGGATATTAAAGCTCTCGAA
>JBHEKZ010000005.1:0-6437 GCA_041859025.1 Melioribacteraceae bacterium
TTAGCTCCGCTATACACTCAATCTCTACAAGCGCGTCCAGCGGATTTTGCTTTACCGCTATTGTTGTTCTTGCTGGGCGGTGATCTCCAAAGACCTTTGCATAAACTTCATTCATCTCGGCAAAGTCTTCCATATTCTTTAAGTAAACATTTGCCTTTACTACATTATTAAATTCAAGCCCAAGTCCGTTAAGAACTATTCCAATATTCTTGAATGTTCTTTCTGTCTGCTCCTTTGTAGTAGAACCCACGAGTTTCATCGTTTGCGGATCCAGAGCAGCCTGCCCGGAAACGTAAACCAGATTACCAACTTTTACCGCGTGTGAATAGGGACCAATTGCTTTGGGAGCGCCTTCAATTATTTTTGTTTCCATTAAATCTCCTTTTTTATATAAATCCAAATTAAAATTAAGTATAAACCGCTTGTGTTCTATACGGAATTAGGGCGCTCAGTTTCTTATATTTGCACTCAATTTTATTAAGAAATGAGCTAAAAATGCATCCGAAGAATCTCGAAAACATTCCGAAAGCCTACAGTCCTAAAGACGCAGAAGACAAATGGTACAAATACTGGGAAGATCACAATTTATATCATTCAGAAATTGATGAAAGCAAACCATCATACACAATTGTAATTCCGCCGCCAAATATTACCGGCATTCTGCACATTGGTCACATTCTCAATAACACCTTGCAGGATATTTTTATTCGCTACAAAAGAATGATGGGATTTAACGCTTGCTGGGTTCCGGGAATAGACCACGCATCTATTGCAACAGAGGCAAAAGTTGTTGCTCTCCTTAAAGAACAGCACATTACAAAAGATAAAATTTCACGTGAAGATTTCTTAAAACACTGCTACGCATGGAAAGACAAATACGGAGGAATAATTTTTCAGCAGCTCCGCAAAATTGGTGTTAGCTGCGACTGGCAACGCGAACGCTTTACAATGGATGATCACTACTATAAAAAAGTAACCGAAGCTTTTGTGAAACTCTACAAAGAAGGATTGATCTACCGGGGCTACAGAATGGTTAACTGGGATCCCGCTTCTAAATCTGCGATCAGCGATGAAGAAGTTTTCTACAAAGAGATTCAGGGCAAGCTCTGGTATTTCAAATACCCGGTTAAAGACACAAGTGAATTTGTTATCGTAGCCACAACCCGTCCCGAAACAATGCTTGGTGATACGGGCGTTGCTGTAAACCCCGAAGATGAACGTTACAAACACTTAGTCGGCAAAACAATTATTCTTCCAATTGTAGGAAGAGAGATTCCATTGTTTGCAGATTCATATGTTGATAAAGAGTTCGGCACCGGTGCCGTTAAAGTTACTCCGGCTCACGATGTTAACGATTACGATATGGCTCATCGAAACAATCTTGAAATGATTAACATCTTCAATGAAGATGCGACTACAAACGGAAACGTTCCGCCGGAATTTCAAGAACTTGACCGTTATGTGGTTCGCGAAAAAGTTGTTGCAAGAATGGAAGAACTTGGCTTGGTATTAAAGATTGACAGCTACACCAATAAAGTTGGTTATTCACAGCGTGGCAATGTTCCAATTGAACCATACTTAAGTGAACAATGGTTTATGAAAATGGAAGAACTTTGCAAGCCGGCGCTTCAAGTTGTGCAGGAAGGAAGAGTAAAGTTTCATCCCGAGCATTGGGTTAAAACTTATGAGCACTGGATGACCAACATTCGCGATTGGTGTATCTCTCGCCAGCTTTGGTGGGGGCACCGCATTCCCGTTTGGTACAACAATACTACAAAAGAAATTTATTGCGATGTTATTCCTCCGGCAGATATTGAGAACTGGCATCAGGATGATGATGTACTTGATACATGGGCATCCAGCTGGCTTTGGGCACAGGATGTTTTCACAAGCGAAAGCGATCAAAAATATTATTACCCGACGGATTTACTTGTTACAGCTCCCGATATTATTTTCTTCTGGGTTGCGCGTATGATCATTGCCGGAATGCATTTTATGGATGAAGTACCATTCAAGGATGTTTATTTCACAAGTCTTGTGCGCGACGAAAAAGGAAGAAAGATGAGTAAGTCGCTAGGCAACTCGCCCGATCCGCTTGATCTTATTGAAGAATATGGCGCCGATGCTTTGCGCTTCACTATGACTTATATCGCTCCGCTCGGACAGGATGTTATGTTCAGCAGTGACATGGTTGAAATCGGCAGAAACTTTGCCAACAAGATGTGGAATGCCGGCAGATTTTTGTTGATGAATGCGCAGAACATAAAAATTGATCCGCTGCTGAAACATAAACACATAGATTTTACCGACAAATGGATTACTTCCCGCTTTAATAAAACCATAAAGGACGTAAACGAAGCGCTTGATAAATTTGAAGTGAACGCCGCATCGAAAATTATATACAGTTATGTGTGGAATGACTTTTGCGATTGGTATGTAGAGCTTGCTAAAAACCGCCTTTATAATGGAAGCGATGAAGTTAAATCCGCGGTGCTCTCACGCGCAATTTCTTTATACGAAGACATGTTAAAGCTAGTTCATCCTTTCATGCCGTTTATCTCGGAAGAGATTTGGCAGTTGTTAGACGAACGCAAGGATGGACAAAGCATTTCAATATGCGAGTTTCCAAAGTTTGACGCATCGCTAGTAGATGAAACTGCAGAAAAAGAAATCGAATTTGTACAAGAGGTTGTAACTGCAATCAGAAATATCCGCGGCGAGATGAACATATCCCCGGCTAAACCGATCAATGTTTTTTTGAAAAGTACTGCTGTTACTTTTGCTCAGGAAAAGTATATTAAATCGCTTGTTAGGATTGAGACACTTACTGTTGACGAACATTTAGATAAACCGAAAGCATGTGCTTCTGCTGTTGTAAAGGGATGTGACATTTTTATTCCCCTTGAAGGCTTGATTGATCTCACTGTTGAGCGTGCAAGAATTGAAAAAGAAATTGCACGTATACTAGGAAGCTTTAACGGTGTTCGCAAGAAACTTGAAAACGAAAGTTTTGTTTCTAAAGCACCGGCGGAAGTTATTGAACGAGAACGGATGAAGATGGCGGATTGGCAAAAGGCGCTTGAGAAGCTTCAAACAATTCTAGAAGATCTTGAATGAAAATTAAAGGCTTGTGAAAACAAGCCTTTTTTGTTTTTACCTAATATGTTTTTCTCTAAATTGTAATTGAAAATGCATCGTCAAAGAAAGGCACACAATGGGCACTAAAACCACCATTGAATTGGACAAGCGCGATTATATTTCACTTCTAAAGCGTATTAAATTTTTCCAAAACACAGTTCAAGAGCTCACAGAGAAAAAACCTCTTGACAAGCTTTTAGACCAAATTATTTCCGCCAGTAAAAAGCTTCTTGATGCCGAAGCTGCCTCGCTTCTCTTGTTCAACAAACAGGAAGGTTACCTCTACTTCCACACTTTGGCCGGAGGAACCGAATCTTCTCTCAAATCAAAAAAAATCTTGATTGGAGAAGGCATTGCCGGCTGGGTTGCCGAAAAGAAGAAATCGCTGATTATTAATGATTGCTACGGTGACGACCGTTTCAACAAAGAATTCGATGTTTCCTCAGGATTCAGAACAAAAAATATGATTTGCGTTCCGATGATACAAAAAGAAGAATTCGTCGGCGTCATTCAAGTAATTAATAAAAAAAACGCGAGCGTTTTTTCTAAGGAGGATTTGGATTTGTTTGAAGCACTTGCCGCACAGTGTGCAGTTACAATTGAAAATGCTCGTTTGATAGATGTCGAAATCAAATCCGAGCAGACTAAACACGAGATGGAAACGGCATGGAAGATTCAATCGCATTTTCTTCCTCACAAACTGCCTAGAATTAATAATGTTGAGATGTCGATTCGCCTAAAGCCTGCCAAGGAAATTGGCGGGGATTATTTTAATGTAATTAAGATTAATGAAGAAAACACTTTGTTTTTTATTGCCGATGTTTCGGGCAAAAGTGTTCCTGCTGCTTTAATTGTTTCTACGATTTATAGTTTTTTACAAATTTATTTTATCGTTCAAAACGATCACTTCGACCCGATTGAAATGGTACAGTCATTTAATAGATTTTTAATTAATTCAACAACGCCGGATAAATTCGCGACCGCTTGGTTTGGCATATTCAATTCAAACTCAAAAACTCTGTTTAGTATTAACGCTGGGCATAACCCGCCCTACTTGCTTAAAGCAAACGAAAATGCTCTAACAAAATTATCTGCCGGAGGCTTAATGCTGGGCAGCATGGATCTCCCTTTTTCATCAGAGATTATTCAACTAGAGAAAGACGATTTGGTTTTCTTCTATACCGATGGGATACCGGAAGCAATGAACATAAGTGAAGAGGAATTCGGCGAAGAACGTTTCGAAAATCTGCTAATTGCGAGTCGTAAGTTAGAACCAAATGAGTTATCTAAAACTATTTTTGACGAAGTAAAAAACTACCGCGCCACTGCAGAACAAAGCGATGACATAACCCTCGGAATAATTAAAATACTATAATCATGACACTAGAACACGAACCGACCAAAGAAGACATTTTAGAAGCGCATGAAAGAATTAAAAACCAAATTCATCGTACGCCAATTTTGTCATCCTCACAAATAAATAACATCGCCGGCTGCGAAGTTTATTTTAAATGTGAAAATTTTCAGAAAGTTGGCGCATTTAAATTTAGAGGGGCAAGCAATTCTGTTCTTTCTATGAGTGAAAGTGAGTTACAGAAAGGAGTAGCAACGCATTCTTCCGGTAATCATGCGGCGGCACTTGCTTTAGCAGCTAAGATGAAAAACATTCCAGCCTATATTGTAATGCCTCGAACCGCGCCTCAGATAAAGAAAACGGCAGTTGAAGGCTACGGCGCACAAATAATTTATTGCGAGCCAACACAGCAGGCCCGCGAGGAAGCATTAAAAAAAGTTGTTGAAGAAACCGGTGCAACTTTCATTCATCCATACAATAATTATTCTGTAATTGCAGGACAGGCAACCTGCGCAAAGGAAATACTTGAAGAACTTCCCGGTCTCAATTACATAATTCCCCCGGTCGGCGGCGGCGGTTTATCTAGCGGAACTTGTTTGAGTGTGAAATATTTTTCTGAAAAAACAAAAGTAATTGCGGCAGAACCCAAAGAAGCCGATGACGCCTACCGTTCTTTGCGTGATAAAACAGTATATCCATCTGTTAATCCCAAAACTATTTGCGATGGTTTATTAACAAGTCTTGGCGATAAAACATATTCTGTTCTGAGCAATAATTTAGAAGAAATATTAACAGCTTCTGAAGAAACAATTATTGAGGCTATGAAGCTGATTTGGGAGAGAATGAAAATAATTGTTGAGCCCTCCAGCGCCGTTACGTTTGCAGTAGTTTTGGAAAACAAAAAAAAGTTCGCCGGAAAAAAGGTCGCATTAATTCTTTCCGGCGGAAATGTTGATTTAACTAAACTGCCTTGGCTATAAGTTCTTTAATTAAGAGTCCATTTAATTTTTTGTTTGTATGGATCGTTCTTAATCTCATAACCATGACTAGTTGAAGTTATTTTGACTTCTCTTAACTCTTTGTTTGGTAAAGCAAACAACCCTACAGCACTAGACTTATCGGTCGAGAATATTCGCAGTTCAATATTATTCCAATCCATTAAAGAAGTGCTTTGAGCAACTGCGATATGCGGAATAACCGAATGATCTTTAACCAAAAGTATAATTGGAATTTCCCCGCTCTCAATTTGATGCCAGCGCGCGCCTTGATAACTTTTTTTCGTCTGATAATCAATCCATTTCCCCTCCGGCAAGTAAACTCTTCGTTCAGCATTCTCCTCAAACAAAGGAGCCACAAGTAAATCCTCACCAAACATGTATTCGTCTTCAATCAACCAAGCAGTCGGGTCGTTCGGAAATTCAAAGAAAAGAGTGCGTAGCATTGGCCAACCATTCTCAGAAGATTTTTTTGATTGAGCATAAATGTATGGCATCAATGAATATTTTAGTTCAACAGCCCTTCTAAAATCATTTTCGAATTCTGCATCATACGTCCATGGCTCACGCGGCGGTTGACCATGACAACGAGTATGCGATGTAAGAACTCCAAATGCGAGCCACCTTCTGTATAAATCGCGCGGAGCTGTTTCTACAAATCCGCCTACATCATGGCTCCAATAAGTAAAACCGGATAAACCAAAAGAGAGACCGCCGCGAAGTGTTGCGGCCATTGCCGAGTTTGTATTTTCTGCATCACCTCCCCAGTGAAGAGGATAGCGCTGGCTTCCCGCCCAAGCACTCCTTCCCCAGATAATATTCTCGCCGGTAATATCTTTAGTAACTTCACTAACAGTTTTGTTATAACGTAAAGGATAAAGATTATGTTCGTAAAATCCGGTGCGCCCGGAAGCATAAATTCCATGAAGCGGTGCATCTTCACCAAAATC
>JBHEKZ010000242.1:0-5827 GCA_041859025.1 Melioribacteraceae bacterium
GGATTTAAAATTCTTGATTCGGGCGGAACCTCTCTTGATGCAGTTAATTCCGCAATCAATATTATGGAGGACTCCCCATTGTTTAATGCGGGTAAAGGAGCGGTTCTAACAGAAAAAGGAGAAGCAGAACTTGATGCATCTATTATGGAGGGCAAAACGCTAATGGCTGGCGCTGTTGCTGGTGTTAAGCACATTAAAAATCCGATTAATCTAGCTCGGCTTGTAATGGAAAAATCACCGCATGTAATGATGATTGGTGACGGTGCCGAAGAATTTGCCAAGCAAAACAATTATGAACTTGTCGACAATAAATATTTCATTACCGAAGAGCGTTGGCAGCAGTATTTGAAAATGAAAGAGGCCCAAGATCAGAAACATGGAACGGTTGGCTGCGTTGCGCTTGATAAAAATGGAAATCTCGCTGCGGGCACATCAACCGGCGGAATGATGATGAAAAAATTTGGTCGCGTTGGAGACGCGCCAATTATTGGGGCTGGTACTTACGCTAATAATAACACATGTGCTGTTTCAGCAACAGGGCACGGGGAATACTTTATTCGTCTGGGTGTAGCAAGAGATGTTTCTTCTCTTATGGAATATAAAAACTATTCGCTCGAGCAAGCATCAAATGAGGTAATTAACAATAAGCTTGCAAAGCTTGGGGGAACCGGCGGCATAATTGCGATTGATAAAGATGGGAATGTCGCTATGCCTTTTAATACCGAAGGAATGTACCGCGGATATTTAATAAATGGCTCTGCTTCGATAGTAAAAATTTATAAAGATTAGACTAATTTGTAGCGGCTTAATTAAAGGGGGTTGTTAACCACAACGAAGAATGGAGTGAATTAATGACCTTAGAAGTAGGTGTAAATTATCTAGCCGTAATTACATGCGGACTTATTGCAATGACAGCTAGTTACTTTTGGTACAGTCCATTTTTGTTAGGCAAAATGTGGCTGGACTCAATGGAAAAAACAGAAGAGGAAATCCGTAAAGATTCTAAACCTCTAAAAACGTACGGAATTTCTTTTTTAGGATATTTGGTAATAGCATATTCACTTGCACGCATTATGATTTATGTTAATGCCACAACCGTAACGGAAGGAATGCGTATAGGTTTTTTATGCTGGTTTGGGTTTACATTAACCACCATGACAATTAATGCTCTTCTGGAGGGGAAATCGCTAAGGCTTGTGCTTGTAGATGGCGGTTATCATTTAATAGTTTTTTTGTTGTTCGGAATAGTTCTCGGCGCGTGGCAATAATTTCGAAATAATCTTTGAGTATAATGAATATTTCTCTTGTAGTTTTTGATTTAGATGGAACTTTAATTTCTTCTCACGAGACAATTTACAAAACTACTTTGTTTGCATTACGAGAAGTTGGAGTTGACGTAGAAATGGCAGAGGATAAATTTTACGATAAAATAGGCTGGCACTTCGAAGATATTTTTCGGGAGTTTGGATTTGCTGTTCCGGATTTTGAGAAATTTATAAATGTTTACAAATCCCACTACTTCGATTATCTGAATTCATCTTTTGTATATCCGGGCGTAAGTGATGTTCTCTCTATCTTGAAAAGAAAAAATATATTTACATCGTTATTAACAACAAAAGGACAGGATCAGGCGGAACTACTTCTTTCCCACTTTGAGTTAATTAATCATTTTGATTATGTAATGGGAAGGCGCCCCGGAATAGCTCATAAACCTTCCCCCGAACCGCTTCTTAAAATATGTGAGGACCTAAAAGTAAAACCGCATAATGCCTTAATAGTAGGAGATACCGAAATGGATATAATCTGCGGTAAAGAAGCCGGGGCAAATAATTGTGCAGTAACTTACGGTTATAGAAGTAAAGAATTTTTGCGAAAGCAACAACCCGATTTTTTGATTGACAAAATTGAAGACTTAGAGTATATAGTTAGTGGAATGTAAAATGATTAAGGAGACTGTACTATGGATAAATCCGGTAAAGTTTCTGTCAGCAACATCGGAGGAGTGGCCTCGATAAGTTTTTCTCACCCTCAAAGCAATTCCTTGCCAAGCAGAATGCTAAAAGAACTAACCAGTTCAATAAATAAATGTGCAGTAGACAAGAACGCTCATGTAATAGTAATTAGAAGCGAAGGAGATAAATCTTTCTGTGCCGGAGCTTCGTTTGATGAACTGCTGGAAATAAAAGACTACAAAACCGGCAAAGAATATTTTATGGACTTTGCCCGCTTGCTTAATGCAATGAGAAAGTGTCCAAAATTTATTATTGCACGTGTTCACGCTAAAGCAGTTGGAGGCGGAGTGGGGATAGCGGCCGCCGCAGACTATACATTAGCGACAAACGATGCCTCGATAAGATTGGGAGAACTTGCGCTTGGTTTAGGTCCCTTTGTTGTCGGTCCGGCAGTGGAACGGAAAATAGGCAAGACAAATTTTATTACCATGTCAATAGATGCTGAGTGGCACGATGCATTTTGGGCAAAACAAGCCGGTTTGTATACAAAGGTTTTTGCCAGTAAGCATGATCTAGACGAAGCAATATCTGCACTCGCTAAAAAAATTGCTTCTTGCAGTGCGGATGCGATTTTAGAAATGAAGAAAATATTTTGGGAGGGAGCTGAAAACTGGGATTCACTTCTTGAAGAAAGAGCAGAGATTAGCGGAAAACTAGTATTAAGCGACTTCACTAAAAATTACATGAAAGGATTTAAGGGAAAATAGAAATACCTTTTGTCAATCTGCTTCGTAACTATCATAAGATTCCATATTTTTCGATACAGTCATGTGTTGGAGAAATATGAATCTATCGGAACTTCGCTACCATCATTTGGGAATACCTACCAAAGAAAAACATGAAGGGGAAGTTTATCTAGAAAAATTCAAGGTATATGTTGCGGGCTATGATACAAGTCCTTATAAAATTGAATGGATGCGTTACGAAAAAGATTCGCCTGTGAACAAACTGGTACAATCAATTCCCCATGTTGCGTTCGAAGTAAATAACCTTGCGGAAGCGATTGCTGGAAGAGAAATATTAATTGAACCTAATAGTCCATCGGAAGGAATAATGGTTGCGTTTATAGTTGATAATGGCGCTCCGGTTGAGTTTATACAAATTGACGAAGCAAAAAGAGATGCTTATTAAAAATTTTGATATAAAAAGATCGGATTGGAAATATTTAGCATTGCTTTACTTGATTTCCGCAGCTGTAAGAGTTAAAATTAATTTCAGCACGGAATATATTGGCGGAGGAAACGGGGCTTATTATTTGGTTTTAGTCAGAAGCATATTAGAGAATGGAACGTTATTTAGTAGAGAGTTCCCTTTGATCTTTTGGCTTGAGGCTGGTATAGCATACATACCGCTTAAACTTGGTTTGATGAATTTAAATTCTGCCGTTGATCTTGTGACACGTATGTTTGATTCAGTTGTGCCGCCGCTTTCAGTCATTCCGGCATATTTGCTAACCCAAAAACTAATTGGAAAGAAAACATGGCAGTTGCCAAAATTTGTAATTGCGGCCTTTTCGATTTTATACATCTCGTTTTTTATGCTAGTCTCCGATTTTCAAAAAAATAGCCTTGGTTTGCTCTGGCTCTTTTGTCTTTTATACTGGATTTTTACAATCCACGAAAGCCGGTCACCCAAAAACATTTTATTTGCCTCGCTATTTTTCATTCTAACGGCTATTACTCATTACGGTTGCATAGGTGTTGCAATAGCAATAGTTGTTGTGGATTTGTTGATAACGAAAGCGTTAAAGTTTAGTTGGAAGCAATTAATTACCGGTATAATCTCTGTTGTAATTGTAATTCTTTTTGCCTTTGCCGTTGTAAATATTATCAGTCCTTGGCGACTTAAATCGCTGCTCGAAATTCCATCAAAGATCTTTAACAATCCAGTTATTGTCTTTATAGTTAGCAAGCAGCCCGCTATATCTCCACTTGATATAATTACAATTGCAATTGTGAATATTATTGCAATCACCTCATTGGTTCTATTTTTCAAGAAAGCGAAATCTGTAAATCGAAATCAACAAGGATTCATTGTTTCAATGATATTGCTTTCTCTTTTTTTGGCTTCGCCGCTGCTTGGCCTCGAGTTTGCTCAGAGGTTGTATTTCATTTCGTACTTAACTTCATTGCCACTGCTGGCATTTATATACACAAACATTAACTCGCCAATTACCAAAAGAATAATGATTGGTTTTCTGATTGTAGCTTTATCGCTCTCGACATTGTTGAGTTTAGGAAGACCGAATTATTCCAATATGAACAAAACACTTTACACAGAATTAATAAAGATGAAAAATGTTTTACCCGAAGAAGAAAGATCTTTGATTGTTGCACGTCACGGCTTAGAGTTTTGGTCAACCTGGATTTTCCGAAATAACGCAGTTAGGCAAACCGAATTAGCTCCTGTTTACTGGCGCTGGTTCAATAAAGTATATTTTTTAATTCAGAAAAAGGATAGAGCTCCATTTGGACCAGCGGGAATATTTGGGGGTTCATTTCGCGAACCGACTATCCCCAAAACAAGTAGACGTTTATTCAATGGAGAATATTTCGAGTTATATTTAAGCACAGAGGCACCGAAAGATTATTCAATTTTCAATGAGGGCTTTCAATGAGAAAATTAATTTTGCTAATCTTAATTTTAGTTTCAGTTACAACAGAAGCAGTACAATGGGATTCATTAAAAATTGCCAGGCTGTTTGGTAAAAACACCGGAACCATGATCATATATGATAAAACGAAAGAACTATATTATCGGTATAACCAGCCGCGTGCTGCGGAAAGGTTTACGCCAGCCTCTACATTCAAAATTCCAAATTCGCTATTTGGAATTGAATCTGGCGCAATTTCAGACGAGAATTTTGTGATTAAGTGGGATGGGGTAAAGCGGTGGAGAAAAGAATGGAATCAAGACAACACGCTTGCATCGGCAATTAAAGTATCGTGTGTTCCTTATTATCAAGAATTGGCAAGACGAGTAGGTCGGGAAAAATCCGCCAAATATTTGAAAGACATAAGTTATGGTAACTGTTTAATAGGCGATAAGGTTGATATGTATTGGCTTGATAATTCACTTAAAATTTCTGCCGAAGAACAAGTAGCGTTCATGAAGAGATTTTATGATTATAAACTTTCTTTTTCCAAAAGGACAATTGAAATTGTTAAGAGTATTCTTCCCGAGGAAAAGTACAAAGACTCCAGAATGAAATTTAAAACCGGTACGGGAACCAAAGAAGATGGCGTCTGGATTGCGTGGCTCGTTGGATATGTTGAAAACAAAGGGAATGTTTACTTCTTTGCCTTTAATGTTGAAGCAACTAGTTTTGAGAAAGCAGCAAAGCTTAGAGATGAAATACCGAGAAAAATTTTAAAACAAATTAAAGTTCTTCACTAACAATAAATAAAAGAAGCTTCCAAAATGAGAAAGATTTTATTTTTTGCACTCTGCCTATTTAGCTTACCAGTCGTAGCACAAAATTCAGCTACTGAATTCAAGCTAACAATTGAAAATATCATGCGCGATCCTAAATGGATGGGAACTTCGCCAAGCAACATATATTGGAGTGAAGATGGTTTTAAAATATATTTCAACTGGAACCGAACTTTTGCAAAAGACGATTCTGTGTATAGCTACAATATAGAAGATGGAAAAATAAGCGCACTTACACTTGAAGAAAGAAAAGCTCTGGTGCCACAATATGGTGTATATAACAAAGCTAAGTCAAAAAAAATATTCGAAAAAAATGGAGATATTTTTCTGCTCGATATTAAAAGCCAAACGCAGAAACAAATCACCAACACTAATGAGAGGGA
>JBHEKZ010000517.1:0-3053 GCA_041859025.1 Melioribacteraceae bacterium
GATTGATGCCGAGGTAAATGAAATCCAAATTACTTCCATTCAGCAATTATTGAATGAAAGACTTTGCGGATTACGCTTTTCCGAAATTCGCAACTCTCTTGAAGACAGAATTAAAGATGTTTCTACAGAAGCTTACAGACCGATTATTCGTGTATTTCTGGATAGCGTAGATAAAATATTTACTGACGCTGGCTCTGAGAAAACAATCATCGCCGGTACAAAGAATATGCTTGCTCATCCGGAATTTGAAGATCATGAAAAATTCCAGAGTGTGATTGAACTGGTTGAGAATAAAGACATCATAATTCACGTGTTGGATAGCAATAAGCAATCGTTAGAGGGTGATTTGGCTATTCGAATAGGCGGAGAAAATATTGATGAGAAGCTTTCCGAATACAGTATGATTACAAAAGAATATCAAGTTGGCGGATTAACCGGAACGCTTGGAATAATGGGTCCAAAGCGAATGGATTATTCTAAAATTATTGCTGCCGTTGTTTATATAGCCGAGCAGCTTGGACAAGAATTAACGAAACAAAGATAAAATACATCTACGGAGATTTAACTTAACATGGAAGAAATGAAAGACCAAAATGAAATGAGCAATCAAGAAGATAATTCAATACCAATAGAAAGAGTTGAAACTGCTAAAGAGCCGGCACAAGTTCAACCTAACGAATTAGAACAAAAGGAGTCTGAACTGAAAGCCACTCAAGAAAAAATTAGTGAATTGGAAAAGCAAAACGCAGAGTTGAAAGACTCGCTGTTGAGAAAAGTAGCTGAGTTTGAAAATTACAAACGCAGAAATGAAAATGACCAGATGAATCTTTTGAAATATGCTGCAGAGCCTTTTATTAAAAGTGTTCTTTCTGTTTACGATGATTTTGAACGCTCGCTTTCTCATATAGATGATGCTAACAGTTTTGAATCAACAAAAAAAGGCCTCCAGCTTGTGTTTGATAAGTTTAACAAAACACTAGATGCTCAAGGCGTGAAAAAAATAGAAGCAAAAGGACAGCCGTTTGATGTTCATTTTCACGAAGCACTAATGCAGCAGCCGGTTGAAGGTGTAGCTCCGCATACGGTGATTGATGTAATTGAACCGGGCTATTTGTATAAGGACAAAGTTATTCGCCACGCTAAAGTTATTGTGAGTGCTGAATTAGCTTCGCCGGAAAATGAAAATTCTAATCAAGAAGGATAAGAAATAATGGCTAAGCGCGATTATTATGAAATTTTAGGTGTTGGGAAAAATGCTTCTGCAGATGAGCTGAAGAAAGCCTATAGAAAACTTGCAATGCAGTATCATCCGGATCGAAATCAAGGCGATAAGGAAGCAGAAGAAAAATTTAAGGAAGCTGCAGAAGCTTACGAAGTTTTAAGCAATGCTGATAAAAAAGCAAAGTATGATCGTTACGGACACAGCGGGTTGCGCGGCGGAGAGGATTTCCATAGCTATCAAAATGTAAATGATATTTTCAGCAACTTCTCTGATATATTCGGCGGAGCGTTTGGCGGCTCATCAATATTTGATGAATTTTTTGGAGGCAGTTCTAGCGGCAGATCACGTCAGCGCAGTCAAGGCCAGCCTGGAGCCGATTTAAAAATCACTCTTAAACTTTCTCTTGAAGAAATTGCAGCCGGCACAACGAAAAAAGTAAAAATTAAAAAATATAATAAGTGTACCACTTGCAGCGGAACCGGTGCAAAGAGTTCTTCCGCATTTAAAACTTGCTCTGCGTGTAATGGTACCGGGGAAATTAGACAAGTATCCCGTTCAATTTTCGGGCAGTTCGTAAATATCGCTCCATGTAACAATTGTAATGGTACCGGAAAAATTATTGGCGAACCATGTACAACTTGCAAAGGCGATGGCCGAGCTCAAGATGAATCCACAATTAAAATTAGTGTGCCGGCCGGTGTAATGGACGGTAATTATATGACACTGCGCGGCGAAGGAAATGCCGGTAAGCAAGGCGGACCAGCCGGAGACATTATTGTAATTTTCGAAGAAATTCCGCACATTTATTTCACTCGTGACGGCGATAATGTAATTTATGATTTATACATAAGTTATACCGAAGCTGTACTTGGAACTGAAGTTGAGGTTCCTACATTAAATGGAAAAGCAAAGTTGAAAATTGAAGCCGGTACTCCAGCCGGAAAATATTTGAAAATGCGCGAGAAGGGAATCCAACATCTTAACAGTCACGGTGCTGGAGATCAACTTGTTCGAATTAATATTCACGTGCCGAAAAATGTTTCTGCCAAAGAAAAAGAGTTGCTTAAAGAATTGGAAAAAATGCCCAATATGCAGCCGGGCAAATAAATTTTATTATTGTTCTTTTATTGCTGATGAGATTAAATAGAAACCGCATTCGTTTTGTAATTGAAACGATTTGCTGGAATTAATTCTTTCATTTCAAAAAATCCCATTTAACTATAGCGGGGGGAAAATGCGAAAGTGGATTGAAGTAATTTCGTACAAGATCGGTTTTACTAAAACTGAAACAAAAATAATTCTCTTTTTGTTCTGTGCTTTTTTCCTGGGATTGCTTGTAAAGCACTTTAAGGAGGCTGGCAACAACACAAACTATCTTGAGTTTGATTATTCGCAGCAAGATAGTTTATTTAATGCCGCAGTAGGTAATATTGATTTGGAAGATTCGGTTACTATTGATACACCAGAAAAAAGAGTTGCTTCTAAAAACGAACTTTTGGATTTTGGAACAAGCAAAAAGCCCAAAACTGAAATTACCAAGAAGAAAAGTTTACCCAAGGTTATCAATATTAATACGGCTGGGATTGCAGAACTTACTTCGCTTCCGGGAATTGGCTCAAAGACGGCACGAAACATAATTGCTTTCAGAAAAGAAAAAGGTAATTTTACTAACGCAGAGCAGCTTCTTAGGATCAAGGGAATAGGCAACACCAAGTTAGCTAAAATTCGTGAGTATATTAAATTCGAGTAAGAGAAGAGGAATTGTGTTTAACAATCATGCGGGAATAAATCTTACAGATGCAAAAATGCAAGTTGTGGAAATCAACTCCCG
>JBHEKZ010000216.1:0-7362 GCA_041859025.1 Melioribacteraceae bacterium
TGCTTATATCGTAAACAACACTTCTGAATAAGCGCTTAATATTATAGCTTTTCCATTCACTAGGAATACAAGGATCTATTACTAAACCATTTTCCGTGGGACGCACACCAAGTATCCATTCAACTAATTCTTTTTGCAGCCATTGCGCTGAACCAGTGTACCAAGACCAGCCGCCCATTCCATAGTTCGGCGAGCCCGGTCCATCAATATTACCCGGTGTTACAAATGGTTCAGCTACATATTTATCCGGATCATTCGCATAATTATTAATTGGGCTCAATCTAGAATATGCAGCCCAAGCATTCTTAGCGTCTTTCATCATAGCAAAAGCTTGGATTGACCAAGTTGCCGCATGAGTGTAAACACCGCCGTTCTCTCTTCGAGATGGTGCGTAACGAGTTAAATACCCAACATACTTATCTGTTTTGGTATAAGCCGGATAGAATAAAACTGTACCATTGTCTTTAAGTAAATGTTTTTCAACTGAATCCAGTGCTGTTTTCTTTCTTACTTCATCGGTTGAATCTGCAATAACACTCCAAGTCTGAGCGTTTAGGTAAATTTTCCCCTCTTCGCATTCGTTGCTGCCTATTTTCACTCCGCTGTCCTTTGTTGCGCGCCAGAACCATTCTCCGTCCCAAGCATGTTTGTTGATAGAATCTTTTAATTTTGCAGCTTCAGATTCATACTTAGTTTTTAAATCCTTCCTTCCAACTTTTTCACAAACTGATGAAAATCTTTTCAGTATCAAATGGAAAAAATGCGCAAGCCAGACTGATTCACCTTTGAATTCAAGACCTACTGCGCTTAAGCCGTCATTCCAATCACCGGCACCGATGTAGGGCAACCCGCGTTCACTCATGCGTGATAGGACTTTTTCAATTGCGGCAATAGAATGTTCGAATAGTGATTCTTTCTTCTCGGTGTTATCGTAATAAGGTTCTGTCTCATTCAAGAAGGAATAGTTATTTGTTTCATCGAGATAGTGAAACAGAATGAATGGAAGCCAGAGCAAATCGTCTGTCATCTTTGTCTGTAATCCGGTTTCACTTATTGGATGCCACCAGTGCAAAACTGTTCCATCTTGATATTGATGACGTGCATGCAAACGAATTTGATTTTCGGTTCTAGCTTGATCGCCGTACAAATAAATCATGCTGTCTTGAAGCTGATCTCTAAATCCAAAAGCGCCGCTCTGCTGATAGTAAGCTGTACGCGCCCATAATCTTCCGGCTACTGCCTGATAGCGAAGCCAGACATTAGCAAGCAAATTAACCGAGTGATCCGGTGTGTTAACTTCGAGAGCCTTCCCGTAATTCTTCCAAAATGTTTTTACGTATTGCAATGCTTCAGCAATTTGTTCTTTACTCTGGTAATTCTTCTTCGATTCATCAATATATTTTTTCGCAACTTCAATCGATTTCTTTTCCGATTCAAGCGCTTCCTTATCGCCGTCAATTCCCATATAGAACGCGGCTTCTTCAGTTTCGTTTGGCTTAACCGCAACTTTTATACGGACAGTTCCTATTGAATCATTCCATTTACCCAATGTGTTGGAAAGCTTTTCCTGATTGAGTGATTGAGGATTTGTTAGATCGCCATATTGACCGATGAATTTTTCTTTATCTCCTTCGCAATCAATAATTTTTCTGCTGGAAGAAATGTAACCGTAATATGGATACTCAATATTCCAGTGCCCGCGGTCTCCTAGCGGAACTTCCCATAGTCTCTTAGTCGCAAGCATCGCGTTCAACTTTTCATCAAAATGAGTTTCGATAAATGTTTTATGGAATTCTCTGTGATGATCTGCTGATGAACCCAAGCACCATTCAAAATAACTATATATTGAAAGCTCAACATCTTCATTTGATTTGTTAGTTACTTTGAAATTCCAAATTTCCAGATTGTGCTTCATGGGAATGAAAACATCAAGCTCAACTAAAATTCCTTTGTATTCTGATTGAAAGCTGACAAAGCCAAAACCATAAACAGCTTTATAATTTGTTATTTCTTTTTTGCTCGGCATCCAAAGCGGGTTCCAAACTTCTCCGTTTTTTTCATTCTTAAAGTAGAAATATTTTCCCCAGTTATCTTGAATCAAATCCTGATGCCAGCGGTTTAAGCGATTAAACTCAGAGTGTTCGAGAAAGCTAAATCCTCCGCCGGTCTGTGAAATAACTAAACCGTAAGTACCATTGGAAATAACATTCACCCATGGTTTGGGTGTTTTATAATTTGTGATTACAAAATCATGTCCATGATCTTCGAAGTAACCATACTTTGTTTCAAATCTCGGCATTTCTTTTCCTAACTATATTTTATTTAACATGAATTTCTTACTACTAATTCTGTGGGTATTACAACCTTTTTGGGTCTACCATTTAAATCTTTTTGTACTTTTTCAATTAATCTTTCCGCTGCCAGTTTTCCCATCTTATCTGTATCAACTTTTACGGTTGTTAAACTTGGTGTCGAATACTCCGCGAGAATAATATCATCAAATCCTACTACTGCAACTTCATCGGGTATTTTTATTCCTTTGGATTTCAACGCGTTGCAGCAGCCAAGAGCCATCATATCATTTGCAGCAAAAATTACTTGAGGCATATCATTATGTTTCAACATTTTTAAAGTGGCTTGTTCACCGCTAGCCATAGTGTAAGTTCCTTTTGCTAACCAGTAATCTTTCACTTCCAGTTTGAATTTCTTGCTGGCATCTGCAAAACCTTTTTTACGCAAGAAGGCATCGTTATTTTCTTCAGGGCCTGCTATGTGGCCAATCTTTTTATATCCTTTCCCAACTAAATACTCTATCAGCTTAAAAGAAGCTTTGTAGTTATCTATAGTGATGACATCATAATCTCCAATTTCGGAATTGCCGCTAATCAAAACATAAGGAACAGTATTAGTGCTAAGCGCGTTTGCAATTTCATTACTCATGAATGGGGCAAGCAGAATGAATCCGCCGACAAGTCCGCTGTGCATCATTGTGTTAATTGATTCCACCATAGATCTATTCTTGTGAGAACTTACAACCAAAGTGAAATAACCGAACTCGTAAGCAGTCTCATCTATGCTGTGAATAATCTCTGCAAAGAATTCATCGGAGATATCCGGAAGAATTAAGCCAAGCATATTCGATTTACGCTTTGCAAAATTTCTTGCGATGATGTTTGGATTGTAATTTAATTCTTTGGCGAGTTTGAGAATTTTTTTGCGTGTGGCTTCTTGTACTTTGGGATTGTCGCTTAACGCGCGCGAAACTGTAGCAATCGAAACATTCGCTTTCTGAGCGATTTGCTTTATTGTTGAAGCCATAAGATTCCGCTATTATTGGGATGAAAACGTTTACATTGGCAGTTTTAACTTAATATTCGGCGTGAGAAATGTCAACAGAAAACTTTCTGCTCGTCAATTTAAATTAAAAAAGGCGCTCAAAAGCGCCTTTTTTAATTCTGTTATTTTAAGAAATCAATTATGGTGGAAGAAAACTCTTCGGGTTTTTCAATCTGCAGCATATGACCGCAATTATCAATTTCGTGAAGTTTGCAGTTTGGAATTTGTTTGGAACCCCATTCAAAAACATCTGATGTGAATCCCGGATTAAGATATGGATTAGGAATTAAGCCATCATATTTTCCGTAAATGATAAGTGTAGGTACAGAAATTTTATCCAGTTTATTAAACGTTGGTTCATCAAGCATGGCATTAACACTTCTAACTACAGTGTAGGTGAATTCATCGAAGTCTTTTGCTTTAACCATTCTGGCGCGCTCTTCAACCATCCATTCCCATTTGCTGTCATCCCAAGAATAGAAATTGCTTGCCAAATTTCTGCGGATTCCATCTTCATATGTTTTCTTAACACCGGATTTTGTCATAACGCTTCTAAGCCAATCTCCTTCACCTTGTTCAAACTCTTCAACACCAGCCGGAGATGCCAAAATTAGTTTCTCTAAACTGTTAGGATATTTCAGAGCGAAAGTTATCCCAATTTGTCCGCCCATCGAATGTCCTACAAGAATGAATTTGCCAAGCTTTAGCTCATCTGCTAAACGCTTAATTTGATCTGCATAGAAAGTCATGCTGTATTGATAAGCATCTTTCTGAGATTTACCGTAGCCTGGTAAGTCCACTGCAATCACTCTGTAATTTTTTGCGAAGTTAGGGATTACATAACGCCAGAATCCGGCGTTGCTTGCTAACCCGTGAACGAGAACAATGGTTTTTTCGCCTTGACCAGCATCTATATATGAAATGCTTGGATTGTGCAGAGCCGATTTTGTGACAAACCCATAATCAATATCTTGAAATTCAAGCGGCTTAGAATCCTGATATACAAACCCGGAGCAGCCGGTTAGAGCTAAAACCACCAAAAACATTAAAACGACTAACTTTTCCATGGTTCCTCCTAGAACATTAACCAGCTAAGTGAAGTAAAAACTGTCCATGGATCTTTTGGACGTACTTTATTATATGTTGCCGATGGTGCATTATAAAAATCTCCGAGACTTGCATACGCAGCGCTGATTCCAATGGTAAGAAATACTTTGACATTGTATTTCAATTCTGCATTTATTTCGCTGCCAATATATGAAGCGCCTCCTTTAGGTGTTACGTTTGATATCGCCGTAGCAAATCCAAGTTTTCCGCTAAACTTATTAGGAATAAAGTCTTTGCTAATATTTAAGAACGCAGCTGTGACACCAAGCCCCATATTAGAAATGTCTTGCACACAAGAGTAATATCTGTTTACTACTTGAGGATCCGGGAAAAGCAGTAGAGCTTTGTGAGAACTATAAATTCCGGTAGGCGATCCCCAAACATTTCCTGTTATAACAGAAGTAAGTTTTTTATCATCAGCGCCGTTGTTGTCACCGCTTGTAAAAAGTCCTTCTAAAGAAATTTTATCGTTCGCTGTCATACCATATTTGTATGAAACCATTGCATCTGCAGCAACACCAAAAATGCTTGCATAATTTTTTATTGTACCGTTAGCCGAAACAGTATCGATACTTCCGAAATTTGCCATAACAAAACCATCAGCCCAAATTCTTCCAGCCATAAAATCTCTGTTGTATGAAGCATGTGAGCCTAACCAAAATATATCTGCTTCATAATGCTGGGTTGGAAAAAGAACTCTAACAGCTCCGTTATATTCTGCTAATTGACTGTTCAATCCTTGTCCTAAAACAGAAATACCACCAGAATTTTTACCTCTATCCCATACATACCATGCGTCGGCACCAATTTCTAACAAAGGACTAACTCTGGATTCTACATCAAGCATCCAAAGAGCAACATCATCATTTTCTTGAATGATGTTTTCATACAACTGGTAGTATCCTATTCTTGCTTGGGTCGTCGCATTCAAATTTTTAAAGAATGTAGCTCCAACTCCTTGAGTTCCCCAATAACTAAGTTTATAACCACTAGTTTGAGCAGTACTAACAGCTGCTAGATTTGGATCTCTTACATTATCAAAAATTCTTTGTAAACCGATTACTGTATTCCAAGTAGCATCTTTTGGTTTAATATCTACGTTTGCTAAAAGTGTCTGTAAGTTAACTTGACCGGCGTTAATACCACCGCCATTGTTTCCGCCAACACCATATGCGGCGTCGCCCCATGTCATATCAATCTTGAATAAACTTCTAAATGTAGCAACGCCATCCAGTATTGAAGGCGTATAAATAAACATTGGAACGAATCTTTGTTCTGCGAACAAAGAAGTTTTATCAGAAGTGTTAGTAGTGTTTTGCCCGAAAAGTCTTCCTATTATTTGTCCGCGAAGCAATTCGTTTGTTGGGGCAATATTCGAAGCGGTGCCTCTCGAAAACCAGTAGCCGATGAATTTGAATTCCGGTGTTTTTGCTTCGGGAATTCTTTTCAGTTCTTCAGAACTTGATGTTTGAGACTGAACCAGTGTTAAAGCGGTTAATAAAAACAAAAAAATAAGTTTAAAAATATTTTTCATAAAAACTCCAATGCTGATTGGAATAAAAAACAGAGCTTTATTCAAGCTCTGTTTCCCTAACAATTATTGCTTTACATATTTCTGAACATAAATAGAATAAGCTGTACCGGCAATCTTTGTGCTTCCGAATCCGCCAGCTGCTGTTGGTGCGGTTACACCAGTTAAAGCAGGAGTTGTTTGAATAACTTCATATGTCATTTTAGTACCGCTAATAGCATAAATTCCGGTTGCTATGACAGAAGCAGGAGAACTTTGATTAGCTACTATGTTATAGATTGAAGCACCTTTTGTTCCGTAAACATCGCTGCCATCAGTAGCTGTAGAAATTGGGTTTGTGTATGTGCCGGATAGAGTAGTAGAAACACCACTCTTATCTGTCTGCACAACAGTATAAGTTGCGTTATCTTTAAAAGTAGCAACAATTTTAGCAACGTTAAATGGAGCTGCAGCTAAACCAGCGGCAATGTTTGTTCCTTCAGAAACCCATGTACCCACTATAGGATTTGCTACAACTTCCGGTTCATTTGCAGTTTCATCATCTTTGCATGATGTGAAAAATACTGAACCGGCAATGACTAAGAGTAAAAGTAATTTTTTCATTTTGTTCTCCATGGTTATTTATTGGTTTTTAGTTGATTGTGAATAGCTAACAACTTTTTTCTATCTGTTTTTCCAGCTTCATTTTTAGGAATTTCTGTAACAACTGAAAAGTGTTTTGGAATTTTATACTTTGCTAATTTTCCCAAACAGAATTTCAACGCGTCTTCTTCTGTAAAACTTTCATTTATAGTTATGAAAGCAGAACCAACTTCTCCCCACTTTTCATCCACAACTCCGATTACAGCGGCTTCTTTTATTACCGGATTTGTAAGCAAAAATCTTTCTATCTCAGCCGGATAAACATTTTCTCCGCCGCTGATAAACATATTTTTCTTTCGGTCAACCACATAGAAATAACCATCATCATCTTTTCTAACCATATCACCTGTGTGGAACCAGCCTTCGGTTATAGACTTAGCAGTTTCTTCCGGTTTGCGCCAGTAACCGGGAGTAACTACCGGAGACTTAAGCCACAACTCACCAACTTCGTTTGTACCAAGTTCCTTTCCGGCATCATCAACAATTTTTACATCAAAATAGAAATTTGGAAATCCGATAGAGCCGATTTTTCTTATTGCATCATCTTGATGTAGCGAGAAAACATTTGGACCAACTTCTGTTAAACCATAACCTTGACGAATGAAAATTCCTTTCTCATGCCAAATATTAATTAATGGAATAGGCATCGGCGCTCCGCCAACAATTGCGTACCGTACAGAAGATAAATCGGCAGTCTTAAATTTTGGCGAATCAGACATCATTTGAAGCATTGTTGGGACACCAAA
>JBHEKZ010000541.1:0-5020 GCA_041859025.1 Melioribacteraceae bacterium
AAACGAGGGAATTATTCGAAATAGGCTCAAGATTGCAGCCACAATTCAAAACGCTAAATGCTTTTTAGAAGTACAGAAAGAATTTGGTTCGTTCGATAAATACATCTGGCAGTTTGTAGGCGGCAAGACAATAAAGAATGAATGGAAAACTCTAAAAGAGATTCCCGCTAAAACCGCCGAATCTGACGCAATGAGTAAAGACTTGAAGAAAAGGGGATTCAAATTTGTTGGCTCCACAATCTGCTATGCTTATATGCAAGCAGTTGGAATGGTTAACGATCATACAGTAGAGTGTTTCAGATACAAAAAAAAGTGAAGCCAACATAACTATCTATTAGAAGAAACATTTTAAATAAAAAGATAGATCGTATTCGCAAGGTACCTTAAATTGAATCGTAGATATTCCTCTATGATAAATAACAATCCATATCAATTACTAAATAGTGAGGTAGTAATGAAAACACTATGTCTCATTTTTGCAGTATTTTTTATTTCCGCGATTAGCCTTTCCGCGCAAGGTAAGCAAGACGTAACAATTGTTAACAAAACCGGTGTTATAATTAACGAGCTTCATGTCACTCCAAGTGATGCAGATGAATGGGGCGAAGATGTACTTGGTAAAGACGCTTTAGATCTTGATGAAGAATGCGACATTGAATTCGATCCTAAAGAAGATGTTTGCTTATGGGATCTAAGAATTGCAGACAGCGATGGCAATGCGATAGAATGGGAAAAAATCGATTTGTGTAAAGCTGTCAAAATAGTATTGCACTATAAAGATGGCAAAGCCTGGGCCGACATCGTAGAATGATTGTGTTGTAAAGTCCGCTTAACCGCGGACTTTTTTTATAAATTTCTCACGTATGTATAATTTTTTAACTCCGCGTAATATTAAAATTACTCCTAAAAGATAGATGATGTAAAAATCAAATTGCTCTCCCACAAAACAATTCCTCCGCTTTGTAACAAAGTTGAATAACTTTTCGTCTTTGGAGTGTAAATATTTTGGAGAAACTTTGCCTGCCATAATTCAAACTTATAACCTATCGTTTCGATTCAAAGATTTCCTCGCACTGAATAATCTTTGTCTTGAAGTCCCGGAAAATTCCATTTATGGCTTTATTGGACCAAACGGAGCCGGAAAATCAACTTCCATTAGAGCAATACTTGGTTTATATCCGGTAGAAGACAAAAAAATTTCTGTCTTCGGAAAGGAGATAAATAATGAGAGAGTAGCAATACTGAAAAATATCGGTGCTTTAGTCGAAACTCCGGCGTTGTATGATCACCTTTCCGCAATCGATAATCTGGAAATCACGCGGATTGTAATAGGTGCCGAAAAGAAAAAAATAAATCATGTGCTGGAAGTTGTTGGTCTATCTAAGAGTGCAGGTAAAAAAGTTAAAACGTTTTCGCTCGGAATGAAACAGCGTTTGGGAATTGCAATGGCGCTTTTATCAGAACCGAAACTGTTGATACTTGACGAGCCTACAAATGGTCTCGATCCTCACGGAATAAAGGAAATACGTGAACTTCTTCTTTACTTAAATCAAGAATGTAAAACAACAATTTTTCTTTCCAGCCATATTTTAACTGAGGTTGAAAAGCTTGTTACTCATGTTGGAGTAATAAACAAAGGGGAATTAGCGTTTCAAGGAAAGCTTACGGAGCTGTATTCCGTTTCTATTAATAAAGTGCTAATTGAAACAGAGGAAACGGATAAACTTGCGACTATGCTAAAGGAGTCGGGGTATGTATTCCATAAAGAAGATGACTTTACAATTAAAGTAGAGGTAAAAGAAAAGCCGGAAATTTCTAAACTGCTTTATCAGATTACGCATAACGGCGTATCGATTTATGGTTTGCGTAACGAACAAAAATCTTTGGAAGAACTATTCTTTGACCTAACAAAAAAACAGCGAGAAGTTTATGAAGGATAATTCTATTTATTTATATAGAGCTTTAAGGGCGGAGATTATCAAAATTAAAAACACGCTAGGCTTGTGGAGTGCATTAATATTTCCCTTGTTCATTGTATTTATGAACTTTATGATTTTTCTCAGCCGCCCGCAAATGCTCGCCACTGCAAAGGGGAATTTGTGGATTCACTATACCAACAATTCTATGATGATGTGGTCAATCTTATTTATGCCTCTTTTCATCGGGATAATAACTTTCTACATCAACTTTAATGAGCATAAGAATAATGTTTGGCGGCACGTTTATTCTTTACCTATATCCAAGATAAGTGTATATGCGGCAAAGTATATAATCAGCATTCTAGTTGTTGCCGCTACAATGGTATTCTTTTATTTCATAAACTATTTATCAATGAAAATGCTGGCGGCATTTCGTCCGGAAATACCTTTCGCTAAGCATGCAATTACAACAGTTCTACCTCTTTCATTTCTAAAAGTGATGCTTGCATCGTTTGGCGTTATCTCAATTCAATTTGTTGTCAGTATAATTTTTCAAAATTTTGTGCTGCCGCTTGGTTTTTCTGTTCTAGCAACTCTCACATCTGCTTTTCTTTTAAGATGGGAGAATATTGTCTACTATCCATATGCATATCCATTTTTTGCTGCACAGGATTTAGTAAAAAACAACGGATGGGTTTTTATCAATCCAGTGTTATACAGCATTGCTTGCGCAACAGCTATTGCAATTCTTGGTTATACTATTCATTCAAGGATGCGGGTTAAATAGGATAGACTCGACAAGTAGTTCGAAAAAAAAGTCCGCCAGTAAGCGGACTTTTAGCTTAGAAAAGTTTATCAACCGAAGCTAGCGCTTCATCAATTTTAGCAACATCTTTTCCGCCGGCTGTTGCAAGATGGGGGCGGCCACCGCCGCTTCCGCCAACAATTTGCGCAACTTGCTTTACAATATTTCCGGCAAGAACTTTTTTATCTTTAATCAAATCATCAGAAACAACGGCAACAATTCCAACTTTACCGTCAATCTCGGAAATCATAACTCCAACACCGCTTTTCATTTTTTCGCGAAGTTCATCGCCCATAGATTTTAGTTCGTCCATGTTCGAAGCTGATACTTTCCCTTTGAAAACTTTTATTCCGTTTATTTCGATTGGTGATGAAGCAATCGAATCGATTCCTCCGAGTTTCCCTTTTAATTGAAGCGCGGCAATTTCTTTTTCAAGCTTTCTTTTCTCTTCGTGCAGTTCGTTTATTTTCTTTTCATCATTCTCAATTCTTAATTCCAAATTCTCAATCAGCTTTTCTACTCCAGCTCCGGTAACAGCTTCAATTCTGCGAACGCCGCTTGCTATGGAAGATTCGCTTACAATTTTAAACAATCCGATTTCCGAGCTATTCTTCACGTGCGTTCCGCCGCAGAATTCCATTGTGTAATCGCCAAATTGAACAACGTTTACTTTATCTCCGTATTTATCGCCGAAGAACATTAACGCGCCCATTTTCTTTGCTTCTTCAAATGGTGTATCCCGGTGGTGTGAAAGAGGAAGATTCTCACGCAGCTTTTCGTTAACCAAAGACTCAATCGCATCAAGCTCTGCTTCTTTTCCTTTTTCAAAGTGGCTGAAATCGAAACGAAGTCTTTCCGGTTCTACAAGTGAACCGGACTGCTGAACATGCTGACCGAGAATTTCTCTTAGCGCTTTGTGTAAAAAGTGCGTAGCCGAGTGATTGCGCATAATATCAGCGCGGCGTTTTACATCAACTTTTGCAAGGACTTTTGTTCCTACGCCCTCTGAGCCAATAGAACCTTCATATTTATGAGCAAAAACATTTCCAATTTTTATTGTATCGGTGATCTCAAGTTCTTTGTCATTAAGTATGATAACTCCACTGTCACCAATTTGTCCGCCACTTTCTGCGTAAAATGGAGTTTTGTCAAGTATCAAATATCCTTCTGCAAAACTTTGTATAGTGGCCTCAATTTCAAGAGTTTCATAGCCTACAAAAATTGTATCTGCTGCATTTACGGAATCTACTAAGACACTAACAGCATGTGCAGACGAAATTTTATCTTTTGTTGATTTACGCGCGCGGTCTTTTTGTTCATCCATCAATTCGTTGAAACGCGCTTCATCAATTTCAAATCCATGTTCGCGGGCCATAACGGCTGTTAAATCCACCGGAAAACCGAACGTATCATAAAGTTTAAACACATCTTCGCCCGGAATAACTTTTTCCTTTTTTGCAGAAAGTTTTTTCACAAGTGCGTCAAACAAATCAATTCCTCTATCAAGTGTGGCGTTAAAACTTTCTTCTTCTGCTTTAATGATTTTTTCAATCTGCGCTTGGTTTGTTTTTACTTCCGGAAATACATGTGAGAAGTTTTCTACAACAACAGACACAAGTTTATAAAGAAACGGATCTTTCAAATTAATTTTTCTTCCGTAGCGTGCGGCTCTTCTTAACAAACGGCGGAGAACATAACCGCGTCCTTCGTTGCCAGGAGTTGCGCCATCGCCAATTGCAAAAGTTAACGTGCGGATATGATCTGCAATTACTCGCATCGAAACGTTGCTTTGACCAACCGGTGAATTATCATCTGCGGCCAGAGAAAGATCGTATTCGATTCCGCAAAGTTTTGCAACCGCATTAATAACCGGAGTGAAAACATCAGTATCATAATTTGATTTTTTGTTTTGCAGAACTGCGCACACGCGTTCAAAGCCCATTCCTGTATCAACATGCTTTGCCGGAAGATCGTGAAGTGTACCATTTTCATCACGGTTATATTGTATGAATACAAGATTCCAAATTTCTATACAAAGAGGAGAGCCCGCGTTTACCAAATGTCCGGCATTCAAATCATCACTAAGATTAATGTGGATTTCCGAGCAAGGGCCGCAAGGACCGGTATCGCCCATCTCCCAAAAGTTATCTTTTTCATCGAAGCGTAAAATATGTTCCGGATTGATATCGGTTTCACTTTTCCAAAAATCCAGTGCTTCATCATCGGTTCTATAAACTGTAACCCAAATTCTTTCTTTAGGAAGCTTCCAGACTTCAGTCAGCAATTCCCACGCCCA
>JBHEKZ010000570.1:0-6365 GCA_041859025.1 Melioribacteraceae bacterium
TCTCCATCTTCGAAGACTTGGCAAAACTCTGGTTTTATGTTTAGCAAACGTGCTGCTTCAAGAAATTTATCCGGAGCCGGCTTAGGTTTGAAAGGATCATCAGACGTAATGATAATTGGAAATAAATCTCTAATTCCAATATTCGTAAGAGATTCATGAACATTAATTTTGCTTTCGCCTGAAACAACAGCCATCGGTAATATTCCTTTATATTCAAAAGCAATTTCCACTACTGGAATCAAAGGTCCAACATTTTTTAGTCCAATTCGATAAATATTATTCTTTTCTTCAATGACTTTTTCGACATCGGCATCAAAAGAATTTTGCCGACAATACTCACTCATTATTTGCCGGCTTGGAATTCCTTTTCTTGAAAAGAAGAAGTCGTAATCAAATGGTAAGCCGGAATCAAGAACCGCCTCTTCCCAGGCTTTCATGTGAAGAGGCATTGAATCGACAAGAGTACCGTCGCAATCAAATATTAATGCTTTTGCTTTCGGATCTACAAGAATTTTATTTTTCAATTAATCTCTCAATACATTTTCACTATACTAAGTCTACCTATTTCTTTCCTAGTACAATCTCACACATTCCTAAGCTGAATAGCAAGGAATAAAAAATTATTTTGTCGAAAATTTATAAATAGTTGTTTGTTTGTAAGGTGTTTTCTCACTTGCTTTTAATGTAGCTGAAGGCCACTCCGGTTTGTTTGGTGAATCCGGAAACTTTTGCGCTTCCAAACAGAACCCGGTTCTATATTGATACATTACACCATGCTTACCTTGCGATTTCCCATCTAAGAAATTTCCGCTGTAAAACTGCACACCCGGTTGATCTGTAAATATTTCCATTAATCTACCGGAATTGGCTTCGTAAACCGTAGCAAATTTATAAACTAGCTCTTGATGTTTATTTAGAACCCAATTATGATCATACCCCAAACCAAATTTTATTTGCTGATTATCCGCGTCTATATCCTTTCCGATTAATTTTGGTTTTCTAAAATCGAATGGAGTGTTTGCTACATCAGCTAGTTCGCCGGTTGTTATCAATCCTTTATCAACTGGTGTATATTTATCAGCGTCAATCATTAGCTCATGTTCAAGGATAGTCTTGGTTGGATCGCCAGTTAAATTGAAATATGAGTGATGTGTAGGGTTCATTATTGTATTCTTATCTGTCGTGGCTGTGTAATTAATACAAAGCTCATTATCGGCATTTAGCCAATAATGAACTGATATATCAACTGTTCCGGGATATCCTTCTTCTCCATCAACACTCACATATTTTAGAGTAATGAATGAACCGCCCATTCTATTTTCGGCACCAACAACTCGCCAAACCTTTTTATTAAAACCAACTTTTCCGCCATGCAGATGATTTTCACCATTGTTAATTGATAATTGATAATCAGTTCCATCCAAACTGAATTTGCCTTTTCCAATTCTATTTCCATATCTGCCTACAATAGCTCCAAAATAGGACTCTCCCTTTTCGTATCCGGAAACATCATCATATCCAAGCACAACATCTTCAAGCTTACCGTTTTTATCCGGAACGAATAAAGAGACCACTATCGCTCCATAATTTGTTATTTCAGCTTTCAACCCATTCTTATTCGTTAGAGTGTACAGATAAACTTCTTCACCATTGCTGAGTTTTCCAAAAGACTTCTTTTCTACCATTGTGGATTCCTCTTTTTTTGACTGGCATGAAACCAAAATTATTGCTGACATTAAGAATACAAGAGATTTTAGAGTTTTCATATTCATTCTAGGCTCCAATACTAATAACACTTCGATTATCTATTTTTACTGCATTAGTTAAAGACCATCATTAGAATTATTTACGGAAACAATAATAAGAGAGATCGATAATATTTAAAAGACTTTTCTCACCTTTGATTGAGATTTTTTATTCTTCCGACAGTTAACATCTTAAGATTTATGAAAATCTTGTATTGATTCAATAAAAACAGCTAATAAAATTCAGTATTTCAGAATTCATCTTGCAATTAGGGCAAATTATTTTTAATTATTGGACGCGTTTAACAAGCGGGGTATTTCTCGAGAACTTAAAATGAAAGAATGAATTTAACACATAAAATAAAGAACTTATTACCGATTAAAGCTTTTTGGATTGCTGTTACCACTGGTACGATTTCACTTATTTCCATAATTACAAATGTTCACTTCTATATTCCCGGGACGAATGCTTTATCGGACGCCCGCGAAATTTTTAATTCATTAGGCGCTGCTATATCAGGCCCTATAGGTGGAATAATTATTGGCACAATTTCTTGCTTAATAAGTCCTACTGATGAGCTACGTTATTATATAATATTTCAACACTGGATGAGCGCGGTTTGGATTGGCTGGGCATATAAGAAATTAGTTTTTGAAAAGATTGGTATGCCAAAGCTAGCTTGGGCTTGGGTTGTTCTCATTTTTGTTTACTACATTCCTTCTTATATACCAGTTTATTTTATTACTTATTTCATTTTCCCTGATGTTTATATTTCATTTGTCGGCGGCTCTTTCCCGCCAATTGAGGCGCTATTAAAATTATATTATGGGTGGATACCGGAAATACTTTTTACTACAGTTTACACAACTCTTATACTTATTGCACTTCCAGAAGCCTATAGAAAACCTTTATGGGGAAAATCTGTAACAAAAGAATATTCTCAGCCCACACTTGGTATCTTTAGAAACTTTTTGGAAAAGAAATTTAACAGAAATTATCTGGCTATTCGACTTTCGCTATGGTTTATAATATTGTTTACAATTCCATTGACTTTTCTGGGTGTTTTTACAAGGAATTATTTTGAGGAGTATTTTTTAAAAGCTGAAGCTGTTCAGCAGCAAGAAAGTATTGAGCGTGTTAAAAGAATGGCATCCTTTGCCGGTCGAGAGATTTCTAGAATTCATCAGATAATTGATGAGATGAACAAAACAGGAACTAGAATAATAATTCTTACGGATAAGGATTTCGATATTAGCTATGGTTCTTCGAAATTTTCCGAAACATCTCATAGTTTCCCTTTGCTTTCCAAGGATTTGAAAAATTTTATCTCATCTAGAAGTAAAGGTTATTATATCGATGAACAGAATGGCAGTGCGGTAGCCTTCCAAAAAATTAATTTAGAAGACAAATACATAATTTCTTTCTCTCCTCCGGGCAAGTATAAAAGTGATTTATCAAATTTCGCTAATCTTATTACTAAAAACCTTGGGATTACATTATTAGTAATTTCGTTACTATCAGGAATAATAATATGGCTATTGATCGGCCGCCCTCTGAAACGACTTACATTAGTTACAGAGCAGATTGGATTAGGCAATTATAATGTTAGTGCTACTCATTCCGATATGACCGATGAAGTATTAGTTCTTGGTAATGCGATTGATGATATGAAGCAAAACATAGAAAATTCGCAAAGCAAACTGGCGGAAAGCGAATTAAAATTCAGGACGCTGTTCGAAACGGCCAACGACGCAATAATGATTTTTGATAGAGAAAAAATAATTGATCTCAATTCAAAGACTTCTGAATTTCTTCAACTACAAGTAAATGATATAAGGTACAAATCTATTCTAAATTTTTCGCCGCTGGTGCAAAGCGATGGTTCTTACTCGTTAGAAACTATTAAAGAGAAAATATCTCAAGCGCTGTGCGGGATTCCCCAGTTTTTCGAATGGGATATGTTACGTCCAGACGGAATTGTTTTTGAAACTGAGATTAGTTTAAACAGAATTGAGATTAAAAATGATTCTTATGTTCAAGCAATCTTAAGAGACATATCCGACAGAAAGAAAAATGAAAAAGAATTATTAAAAGCGAAAGAAGCCGCCGAAAAATCAGACCAGTTAAAATCGGAATTCTTAGCTCAGGTATCTCATGAAATCAGAACTCCCCTACACCTTATCTTAAGCAATCTTGCTGTTATTAAAGATCTCCATGGTGAAGACCTTCTTCCGTCTTTGAAAAAGTATTTAGATAACACCCAGCTAGCAAGCAACAGAATGACGCGAACTATTGAATCGATTATTAATATGGCAGAACTGCAAGTCGGAGTCTATCAGCCAAAGTATTCTAATTTTAATATTGTAAAGGATGTTTTAGATGATTTATATCAGGAATTCTCAATATTGGCAGAATTAAAACGTTTGCAATTGGAGCTGATAGTTAATACTGAAGACTGTATCGCACGATGCGATAAGAACAGCTTGATAAACATTTTCTCCAATATTATAGACAACGCAATAAAATTCACCGAGAAAGGAATAGTATCAATTAAAGTTGAAGAAGTAAAGCAAAACCTTATTCATGTAGGAATTAGTGATACAGGCATCGGAATTTCTAGAGATTATTTACCAAAACTTTATGAAATTTTTTCACAAGAAGAGAGCGGAATAGCAAGATCATTTGAAGGAAATGGCTTAGGACTTGCTATTACAAAAAGATACTGCGACACTAATAATATCGATATTCATTTCGAATCGGAAAAAGGAAAAGGAACAACCGTAAAGCTGCTCATACCAACTCCTTCAAAATATATTAACTAAAGACTTTCATTTTTTTGGCAATTCAATTTTAAATGTTGAGCCCTTCCCCTCTTCAGTTGCAGCTGTAATTTTGCCGGAATGTCTATCCATAATCTCTTTACACAAAATTAGTCCAAGCCCGGTACCGGCTTCATCTTCAGTACCTCTAGTTGAGGAATTAGATTCTATGTTGAATAGCCCTTTTCTGCGAATTTCTGGAATACCTATTCCGTTATCTGTTACATTTATAAAGATTCTATCCGGTATCTCTTCAACTCCAATTTTTATACTTCCACCAGCCTGGGTATATTTAATAGCATTGGATATTAAATTTCGAATAACTGTTGAAATAAGATTTTCATCGCATACAACATTTATTTCTTCTGGACAATCAACAGTGAGTCGTAATTTCTTTTTATAAAGATTGCCGGAAAATATTTCACAATTCCTTTCAATAATTTCTTTTATACTGCATGACGAGGGAGCAAAATCTATAACATTTCTCTGAAATTGTCCCCAGAGCAATAATTCTTCTAGAAAATCATATTGTCGTTTTAATGAACTATTAAGTCTAGATGCAAAATCCTTTCGTTCTTCCGGTGTTAAATCATCATCTAAATTTTCCAGGATGCTTGCAATTCCTATCAATCCTTGGAACGGGCTTCTTAAATCATGAGCAACTATCGAGAAAAATTTATCTTTTGTTGCATTAGAATTATTTGGGTCACTGTTAGCTTTGGTTAATTCTACAGATTTTGATTGAAGTGAAACAATATACGATTTGAAATCATGAACCAGTAAATCTACAACATATGCACTTATCACCAATAGTATTGTCTGACTAATAATTTGATAAACGCTTGTTGCTGATGAATATTTGTTTACTAATATCCCGTTTACTTCCAGATATCCTACAAAAGAAAGAATGACCAATTGTGCAACCAGCGTTACTACAAGAGATCGCCTATTAAATTCTAGACTTGCCACAAAAAGAATAATCGGGAAGGCTAAAACAATTTCATCATGAGTGCCTTGATCGAATATCATCAACCCCGTACAAATTCCAAGACTAATTACTACAAGGAATAATAGTGGCGATTTTAATCGCCCCCTCTTGTTAAAAAAGAATAATGCAATTAAAACGAATATTGTAACAATTTTATGAACTAGTTCAGCAATTAATTCTTGATATGGATTTGTTATAAGCGCTACAAATAAACCAATGGTTATGGATATTGTGATATAATGGGCGTATCGAGTTTCCCTAGATCTTTTGGGATCTTCAAAAACGGGGGGAGAAAATATTTCTTTTATTTTTTTCATTTCAAACTTTTCAAATGGTGTATAGGAATTCTCATAATTGGAGAATTCCTATGTTACTATCGAAAAGATTGTTTAAAAATAAATAGGAGGCAAGGGGTAATTTTAGTGCAAAATTAACGCTCTACTCTGCCTGAGCCGCCGCTTTTTACAAGTTTTTCAACTTCGTCTGTACTGACCAAATTAAAATCACCCGGAATTGAGTGTTTTAAGCAGCTTGCGGCAACCGCAAATTCAAGTGCATCTTTAGTATTTGTTTTGGTAATTAGTCCGTAGATTAATCCGCTGGCAAAAGAATCTCCGCCGCCAACACGATCAACAATTTCAATATCATATTTTTTTGAACGGTACGGAGTTGAACAATCTTTTTCATCAAACAGAAGCGCACTCCAACCATTTTTCGAAGCCGAATAGCTTTCTCTTAATGTAATTGCAACTGTCTTAAAACCGAAAGTCTCTTTCAACTTTCTTGCTACGGCAAAATAACCTTCTTGATCA
>JBHEKZ010000041.1:0-6372 GCA_041859025.1 Melioribacteraceae bacterium
ATCGCTGGAACGCTGAGAGCCAACCATTACAATTGGAACGGGTGAGTTCTGAACCATGAAAGATAAAATAGCGGCTGTGTGATGCATTGTATCGGTTCCGTGTCCAATTACAATTCCATCAACACCCTTTTCAATTTCGCGCCCAATAGCTTGTGCTGTCCCAATCCATTGTTCGGGACCCATGTTCTCACTAAACACTCCGTAAAGTTTTTCTGTTTCGAGATTGCAATAGTTTGCAAGCTCCGGCACAGAGCCATAAAGCTCACCCGGAGAAAAAGCTGGAATAACCGCACCGGTTCTGTAATCCAATCTTGAAGCAATTGTTCCGCCGGTGCCGAGAAGTTTTACGTTAGGTTTTGAAGCATCGCGCGGGAAGTCTTTTTCCGGAATTTTGTAATGAGCCTCTTTCCTTCCGCGAATCTGAATGTTTGTAACTAAATCCGCTGCAACGCCAATGTTGTAGCCTATCGGCATCTTAATAACTATATGAAATGGATCGGCTGTTTCGGAACGAGGAAGAATAATTCCTTTGTAAGTTCCTTTTGTTGTAGTGATTTCAACATCACTCCATACCAGTGCATTAAAATTTTTTAGTACCGAAAGCGCGTTTCCGCGGTAACCTTTGTAATCATCAGCCATAATTCTTCCTTCGCGTTCTTAGCGGGTTTCTTTGCGTTCTTTACGATAAAGATTTTCACGCGGAGGCCGCAAAGATTTTAGCAAAGTACGCTAAGATTTCAATGAGTAATTTTGTTTGCTACTATTTTACCATCTACATTCATTCTAACTTTGTTCATTACAAGTCCAAGCAGCACGTCTTTTCTTTTTTCGTTATTAATCAAATCAATTTTGCTTAACTGCTGGCTTGTATCAGAAATTATTTTATCAAGTTCTTCCGTCGTAATCGGCTTTGGAAGTATTTGCGTATTGAAATCGCTTTGTTCAATAGCATTTTTCATTGCATAAAAAATTCCACCTCTAGAAAGTAAACCTTCTTTGTATGCCAGAAATATCTGTTTCATCAATCCTTCGTATAGAAAGTTGGCATCAAGCTTCATTTTCTTTAATCGTTTGGGATATTGGATTAAAGAAACAGCAGCTGTGGTTGGATTGATTTTCCATTCCTCAACTATGAACTTAAATAACTTAGCATACTTTGAAATTGATAATTCTCTTATTGTGTCGGAAGGAATACCAAGTTCTTTGTACCACTTTTCACTTAACCAATATTTTTCCGGTAGGTCAATGCTTAGTTTTTTAATATGTTCTTCTGTAATCCTAGTAGGCGGCAAATCGGTGTCCGGATACATTCTATCAGCGCCGGGCAATATTCTCTCGAAACCATTTGTCCCGTCTCGCAAAGCTTGTCTTGTTTCCGAAGGAACCCCAATAGTAGCCTCTTTTGCGCGAATGATAATTTCTTTTGAAGCCGTTTCTGTGTCTTGTTCGTTTCCCCAAACTAAAACCATTGTGTCGTCATCTGTGGCGCCAACGTTTCTTTTTATGTTTTGCCATTCAGCCGAAGTTAAATTTTCTCCCTTGCTGTCGGAATGAATAAGATTTGGTATAGTGGTTAAACAAGCAATAACGCGCACTCGGTCGGAAATTTCTTTTGAGAAATATGTATCGGTTTGTGTTTGCCAGTGAAGCAATCCCGCAAAACCTTTTAGCACAACACATTTTACAAACAAACCTTGCTCAATAGCGTTTCGGATTGGCTGGTAATATGCTTTTTTAACAAGCCGGGTTATATCGTGAGCTTTCGCTTCGAAAGTATCTTTTGTTATTTCGCGTTTGTGAAGTTCTTCGCGAAGACGAAGAAGATTCCATTGGCGCATAGCTTCGTTGTAAGTCAGATGAGGAATTCTTCCAATCTTCGGAACACCTTTAATTTCGATTCTCGTTCCACCTTCAACACTTACGTTTACATCTTCTCGGGCAGAGCCGATACCTCGGCGGACTTTATTTGTGCTGCGTACAACGTTTGCACATATCTCCGCGACCTCAGCGACTTCAAAAGGAGTTCGCATATTAGGTCCGGTGACGGTTTCAATCAGAGGCATGCCAAGTCTGTCAGTTCTGTAAACACGCAAGTGTCCGCTGTCGGAAACTTCCCGGCAAGAATCTTCTTCAATTGACATTTGCACAATATCAATAGTTCTGTCTTTGTAGGGAATTTTTCCATCGAGTGCGAAAATTGCTGTGCGCTGAAAACCGGTTGGGATGCTTCCATCCAAATACTGTTTACGCGCAATGTGAAGTTCATCCACAATCGAACAATCGAATAGCATTCCGCAGCGCAGAGCGATATCAAGCGCGTTATCATTGATTAGAAATGGTGGCGTGTCATCCATTTCGTAAGTGCAAACTGTCTCGCGGTTGATACGATAGAGAATATCTTTCTTCGTCTTAAATTCCATCAAAGCAGTACCGTCGTACTCGCCAAGTTCGGAAAGAGTTGGACGCATGTGACGAAGAATTTCAGCATCATAATGCTCGCTGTATTTACCGGCCGGGCATCGGCAGAAAAGTTTTTTCGTTGTTAAAAGCTGCTGGTGAATTTCCAATCCGGACTTGAAACCAATGGTTTCGTAATCCTTCTCGGTCATTTCTTCAAACGGTTTGAAAAGAAAATCTTTCATAATATAATTCTTCTATTCAATGTGGAGTGAATAAGTGGTAAGGTGAAGAGAGAATAAATTCGCATTTGCACGAAATATTTGTGATTGCTTCTGAAAACTTAGTGGAAGCAGTTCTAAGAAGCAATCACATTTGTGAGAAGAAAAATTTTATTCTACAACAAATTGCTTGCTAACTCGGCTAATTCAGATCGCTCACCCTTTTCTAAGTTAATGTGCGCGTAGAGTTTTTGTCCCTTAAAATGTTCGATCAAATAAGAAAGTCCGTTGGACTGCGAATCGAGATACGGATGATCTATTTGATAAATATCTCCGGTAAGAACAACTTTAGCGCCTTCTCCCGCGCGGGTAATAATTGTTTTTACTTCGTGCGGAGTTAAGTTCTGTGCTTCGTCAACAATAAAATAAATTCTTTGTAAACTTCTACCGCGTATGTAGCTAAGTGGCTCAACCACAAGCTTTTCTTCTTTCACCAAATTGTTGATAATCTGATGGCTCTTATCAGTCTCCGGAAATTGATCTTGAATTACTTTCAGATTATCCCATAAAGGCTGCATGTATGGTGCAAGTTTGCTGTCAACATCGCCGGGCAGGTAGCCGATATCTTTGTTGCTGAGAGGAACGATCGGACGGGCAATGTAAATCTGCCTGTAGTTTTTTCTGATTGATAAGGCGCTTGCAAGCGCAAGCAAAGTCTTTCCGGTTCCGGCTTTTCCAGTCATTGTAACAAGAGGAATGTCGGGATTCGAAAGAGCATCAACTGCAAAAGTTTGTTCTGCGTTGCGTGGTTTAATACCATAAATAACTTGCTTGTCAATTTTCTTGAACAAGTTCATTTCGCTGTCAAGATATGCTAGCGCAGAACGAATTTGATTCCTTAATATGAAATACTTGTTAGGAACAAGATCAGCTTTTAATTTCTTTGCAACTTTAGCTGCCGGAATTTCAAACGGTGCCTGATATAGTTTTTGAAGCAAGTCATCATCAAAATTTTCGATTATGTCTTTTCCGCTGTAAAGCTCTTCAACGTTGCCGACTTGATCAGTTGTATAATCTTCTGCCGGAATACCAAGCGCTTTAGCCTTCATGCGTAGGTTTACATCTTTGGTTACAACAATTATACTTTCTTTGTTTTTAACATTTCTGTTTGCTTCAAAAGCTGCGCTAAGTACCCGATGATCGACGTTATCCTCTCGGAACACATCGTGTATTTCGCGGGATAAACCCTTCGTAATTACAATTCTAACTTTGCCTTTACCGCGTTCTAAAGATACGCCTCCGTTGAAAATATCATTGCCGGTAATAGAATCAAGCGTGCGCGCAAACTCTCTTGCGTTCAGATTGATTACTTGATTTCCTCTCTTGAAGTGATCAAGTTCTTCAATTACAGAAAGCGGAATTATAATATTGTTTTCTTGGAAGTGGTGAATACATGTAGGATCGTGAAGAATTACGTTTGTGTCGAGAACAAAGGTTTTAGGATTTTTTTTCATTGCAAACCTTAGCTATGAAAGAACATTGTTTTATTGTGAAAAAATTCTACCTAATTTCAGTTAGAACATAATAAAAATTTTCCAAGAAGTCGAAAATTCGGATCACAATTAACTGTTATTTAACAAGAGGCTCGAAATGGCAATTCAAACTATTAATCCTGCAACCGGAAAAGTTATTCAGACTTTTGATTCGCTGACGACCAGTCAAATAAATGAAAAAATCGATCTAGCCCATGCAGCATACTTAGAGTGGCGCAATGTTACTTTTGGTTTGAAAAGTGAACTGATGAAGAACTCTGCCCGGATACTACGCGGCAGAAAGAATGAATTGGGAAAAATATTAACGCTTGAAATGGGAAAGCCGATTGTTCAAGCAATAGCCGAAGTTGAGAAGTGTGCTCTGGTCTGCGATTATTATGCAGACTATGCCGAAAAAATACTAAACGAAGAAATCGTTTCTACAGATGCTTCGGAAAGTTATGTGCGTTTTGATCCTCTTGGAATAATACTCGCAATTATGCCTTGGAACTTTCCCTTTTGGCAAGTTTTCCGTTTTGCGGCTCCTGCGCTAATGGCTGGTAATGTTTGCTTGCTAAAGCATGCCTCAAATGTTCCTATGAGCGCAACTGCTATTGAAGAAATATTTATGCAAGCCGGTTTTCCTAAAAACACATTTCAGACATTGTTGATTGAGTCACCGGCAGTTGAAGAAATCTTAAATAATCCTAAAGTTAAAGCCGCCACACTAACCGGAAGCGAACCGGCTGGAAAGAAAGTCGCCGAATCGTGTGGAAAAGTTTTAAAGAAAACAGTTTTAGAACTTGGCGGAAGTGATCCGTTTATAGTTCTGGAAAACGCTGATATTAATGCTGCCGTTAAAACAGCTATTGCCGCGCGCTTAATTAACAATGGGCAAAGCTGCATTGCAGCTAAGCGCTTTATTGTTGTGGAGAAAGTTTATGATGAGTTTGAAAGTAAATTTGTAGAATTAATGAAAAGAGTTAAAGTTGGCGATCCGATGGATACTGAAACTGAACTTGGACCAATAGCCCGCAAAGATTTACTGTTCGAATTAGAAGATCAGGTAAAACGCTCTGTAAAAAATGATGCAAAAATTTTATGTGGTGGAAGTAGAATGGATAAAGAAGGCTACTACTTCGAGCCGACAATACTTGCTAATGTTTTGCCCGGGACACCGGCTTACGAGGAAGAAATTTTTGGTCCGGTTGCAATATTGATTAAAGCGAAAGATGAGGCTGATGCAATCAGAATAGCGAACGACTCACAGTTTGGTTTAGGGGCTTCTTTATGGACTACGAATATTGAAAAGGCTAAAGAACTTGCAGCTAAAATTGAAAGCGGTTCGGTTTTTATAAATGGAATGGTTAAGTCAGATCCGCGTCTTCCATTTGGTGGAATAAAAAATTCCGGCTATGGACGCGAACTTTCTCATTATGGTATTAAAGAGTTTGTAAATATTAAAACCGTTTGGATTAAGTAACACTTTTGAATATGACATACTGTTGTCATTCGGCAATATTTACTTTTGCATAATAATTGGAGTAGGGAATGAAAACACGCTGTGGCTGGTCAACAAATGATCCTTTATATATAGCTTATCACGATGAAGAATGGGGAGTGCCCGTTCATGATGATCAAAAACTTTTTGAGATGTTAATTTTAGAAGGTGCACAAGCCGGCTTAAGCTGGATTACGGTTCTGCGGAAAAGAGAAAACTACCGCAAAGCATTCAACAATTTTGATGCTAAGAAAATAATAAAGTATGATTCCGAAAAAATTAAAAAGCTTCTGCAAAATGAAGGAATTATTCGAAATAGGCTCAAGATTGCAGCGACAATTCAAAACGCTAAATGCTTTTTAGAAGTACAGAAAGAATTTGGTTCGTTCGATAAATACATCTGGCAGTTTGTAGGCGGCAAGACAATAAAGAATGAATGGAAAGTACTGAAAGAAATTCCAGCTAAAACTGCCGAATCCGATGCAATGAGCAAAGATTTGAAGAAACGGGGATTTAAATTTGTATGCTCTACAATCTGCTATGCTTATATGCAAGCGGTTGGAATGGTTGACGATCATACAGTAGATTGTTACCGCCACAAGAAAAAGTGAAGCGGACATAACTATCTATTACAAGAAACATTTTAAATAAAAAGATAGATCGTTTTCGCAAGGTACCTTAAATTGCATCGTAGATATTCCTCTATGATAAATAACAATCC
>JBHEKZ010000177.1:0-4083 GCA_041859025.1 Melioribacteraceae bacterium
CCAATCCATTACACCATATTCAGCAATGCTGTGGGTAAAGAAATCCGCGCCTTTAGTTACAGCAAGCGCAGCTACATATCCGCCATAGCTTCCGCCGGTAATACCAATGCGTGTTGAATCAATAAATGATTTTGTTTTGAGCCACTTTACAGCAGCAGCATAATCAAACAGTTCCCATTTGCCCAGATTTCTATGCATGTATGCTTGCCCTTTTTTACCAAAGTGTCCGGATCCGCGATGATCGACAGAAATAAAAATCACTCCTTGCTGAGCATAATAACTTTGACTCAAACCAACCGAATAAGAATTTCTAACTGAACCACTGTTTGGTCCGCCGTATTCGTTAAATATAACAGCGTATTTTTTGTTTGGATCAAAGTCTGCCGGCAAATACCAGATAGCAGGTAATTCAAATCCATCGCTGGAAGGAATTCTAAACAACTCAGGTTTTGCCATTGCGTATTCATCATATTGAGTGCTTTTGCTGTCGCTTAAAGTCTTTATCAGCTTTCCATCGATTGAATACAATTCACTTTTTGATGGAGTTGTAATGTTGCTGTAAGAATCAATATAGTATTTTCCTTTGGGCGAGACTGAGGCGGTGTGTTGTCCCGGAAACGTTGTTATCTGCTTAAAATCTTTTCCATCAAGACCAACAACACAAAGATATTTGTCTGTGCTGTTTTTTAGAGGGCTGTGGAAATAAACTTTCTTATTGGCTTCATCAACCAAGGCAACGTTTGTTACTTGCCAATCGCCTTGTGTTAAACGTTTCTTCAATTTTCCGTTTAGGTCGTAATAATAAAGATGATCCCAGCCATCAACATTAGATTTAAGCAAGAATCCGCTGTTGTTATCAAAGAAATATAAATCTTCGAACCACTCAACCCACTCTTTTTGTTTTTCGTTGTATAGTTCGGTTTTCTTTCCGGTATTTGTATCAATCCAATAAAGAATAATGTTGTCTTGCGCGCGGTTCATCCATTGAACCGTTAAACGGTTGTCTTTAGTCCAAGTTGGCCAAGCAATGTATTGATCTGCTTTTTCATCAAAATCTGCCCAGGTAACTTTTCCATCGGCAACATTGGCTATTCCAAATTTTACATAAGGATTTGGATCGCCGGCTTTTGGATATCGCTGATGTTCCAACTCTCCATGATGTCCGTCCGCATGATATATTGGAAAATCGGGAACCGGACTGTCGTCAAATCTTAGGAAGCAAACTTTATCACTTTTGGGCGACCACCAGAAAGCTGAATAGGCTGTTGCTCTACCCAAAATTTCTTCCATATAAACCCAGCTGGCCCAGCCGTTGTAAATCAGTTCGGCGCCGTCTTTTGTTAACTGTGTTTCTTTTTCAAGCACGGTATCAAAAACATAAAGATTGTTGCCTTTAACATAAGCCACTTTTTTACCGTCGGGAGAAAGCTGAGCAACTTTTTCTTCTGCGTCATCAGTTGTTAACTGCTTGAAAGTATTTTCCGGACGGGAATAGTAGTATAGATTTTTCTTCGCGCTAAAGAGGTAATAGTTATAATCTTTTGAAGCAGAGATCGGGCGGTCAATCGAAAATCCCTCCGGCAGCTGAACTTTACTGTTATCCACTAAAAGTTCCGAGGTTCCATCTTTTACACTTGTCTTCATCATCACAGGACGAGAACCCGGCTTTGCCGGATCTGCCTTCATTTCAATATAATGTTCATCATCAACCCAACCCATTGCGCGTCCCATTCCCATCATGCCCATCATTCCGCGCATACCCCCGCCTTCATAAACTTGTTTGTAGGTAAGCTTCTTTTTTTGCGCATCAAGGGATGTAGCAGCAAGAATAAGCATTAAGATTAGAAAAGCGCTAAATAGTCTTTGAATCTTCATTTGGAGACTCCATTTTTTTGATTTTCAAGCATTAAACACAGAGTTTATTAAAAACGTTTAGCTATTTTAAAATATTACCAAGCATAAGCTTCCGGTGCTTGGTTCCCCGGCCCCGGCCAAATCTCATCTAACTTTTTGAGTGTAACCGCATCAAGTTTCACATCTAACGCATTTATATTTTGTTCGAGTTGTTCAACAGTTCTTGGTCCAATGATTGGAGATGTAACAACCGGATTGCTTAATACCCAAGCCAAAGCAACATCCGCCGGTGCCTGCTTAATTTCTTTACAGAGGTTTTCATAGGCTTCTATTTGAGGGCGAAGCTTTTCAACTGACTTCTGTAATGGTTCTCTTGTTCTTCTTCCCTCTTTATTCTTCTCCAGCACACCACACAAAATTCCGCCGCCCAGTGGACTCCATGGAATGAGTCCCAATCCAAAACGTTTACATGCTGGAATAACTTCCAATTCTATATTACGGTTTCTTAAACTGTATATGCTTTGCTCGGAAGTTAATCCAAGAAAGTTTCTGTGCTTTGCTAATGTTTGTGCTTCGGCAATATTCCAAGCGGCAAAATTACTGCTGCCCAGGTAAGTTATTTTCCCTTCGCGTACTAATTGTTCCATCGCTTGAAATATTTCCTCCCAGGGAGTGTCTCGGTCGATATGATGCATCTGGTACAAATCAATGTGATCGGTTTTCATTCGGCGCAAACTTTCATCGCAAGCCTTGCGGATATGATAAGCGGAAAGCTTAGATTGATTCGGTGCGGTTCCCATTCTGCCGTAAACTTTTGTTGCCAAAACAATTTTATCTCTGCGGCTTTTATCTTCAGTTAGCCAATTCCCGATAATTTTTTCCGTATCACCAAGTCCGCTTGGGTTTTCAATTCCGCCATAAACATTAGCGGTATCGAAGAAATTAATTCCGAGCTCCAATGCGCGATTCATAATTTTAAAACTATCAGCTTCGGTTGTGTATGGACCAAAATTCATAGTTCCAAGACAAAGACGACTGACCTTCAAACCGCTTCTGCCAAGATTTACATATTCCATTCTCTTCCCTTTCATTAATGTTTGCTCAAATCTATAAAAGAATTTATTCTTTTGTAAATTAAGTACACAACTTTAAGTGAGTATGAACAAGCGAATTATATACTTAGCCTTTCTGCTTTTCTCAGCAGCACTAATCAGCTGCTCCTCTGATCCAAAATTATTTCCTAGCGAGATTGCAGGGATTCAATTAAAGCGAAAAATCTCAGGAGAGGAAGCCAAAGAATTTGTAAACAAGCTTCATATTAATTCCGTTACTAGTGAGGAAAACGAAATTGCTTTCTACGAATCCAACAAAGGCAACGCGACTATTTATATCACATTCTATTCTAACGAATTAGACGCCAGTCTAAACTTCACGAAGATGACAAAGAAAATCACGCCGCAAAACTCTGTGTTTGTTAGAGGTAGTTTTATTGAGTTAAACGGTAAAAGGGTTTACCGCACTTACGGGATGGGGCAAACACATTATGTTTTTGTTCACGAGAAACTGCTTTTCTGGATTTCGGTGGAAACAACCCTGGCTAAGAAATTTATAGACATTTATTTACAGATTATTAATTAATCATACTGCCTGCAGTTGTTTTAGTAATCAAGGTTGAAATTACAGAATCTCTTCTACCGAACTGAATTTACCTGGGAAGAATTAACTAATCCAAAAAACATTTTGGTCAATTAGTGTGGGGGTATTTATTTTGCTTGATAAAAAGTTAAGGTAAATTTTGTACCTACTTGTTTTCTTGACTCCACCTCTATTCCAATTCCGTTTAAATCACAATATTTTTTTTACTAGCGTGAGCCCCAATCCGTTACCTTCATATTTTTTTGAATAGCCGCTGTCCTCTTGTGTAAATGGGTTAAACATGTTGCTCATAAATTCTTCCGATATTCCAATTCCGGTATCTTCAATAGAAACTTTTAAACCGAAATCGATCTTTTCAACTTTTATCGTAACGGCACCATCAGTTGTGTACTTAACAGCATTATCTACTAAATTCTCAAAAATTTTGTAGACACTATATTCATCTGCGGTTACATGTGTGTTTGGACTATTAAGAACAAAGTTAAACTGAAGACCCTTTTCTTTTGCTAATCCGAGATATTCGTTTTTAATCTTATCCAGTATTTTTTTAACTAAATCTATTTCTTGAAAAGT
>JBHEKZ010000189.1:0-3045 GCA_041859025.1 Melioribacteraceae bacterium
AACTCTATTTTTCTTTCTTGTAATCCGGCTTCTCCTCTCTGTAACTTCATTTTTCTTTACTGTAAATGTGCTTCGCATCACGTTACTTTGGCTTTTCTGCTATGCAAATGAATTTTTCTTTAATGTAACTCCGTTTTTCCACACTGTAACTTTATTTTTCTTCACTGTAAACGTGCTTTGCGTCACGTTACTTTGATTTTTCTTTAGTGTAACTCGCTTTTCCTTCGTTGTAACTCGGCTTTTCAGCACTGTAACTTTGTTTTTCAGAGTTTCAACTTTCCATTGCAGCAAATCAATTTTCCATTCAACAAAAAGAACTAATGGTTTGAACAAATGACTTTAGTATTTCCTTTGTTTTCTTCCTTGTTCTGCTGAAAGCTAATTATTAATTGCCCACAGCTTAACCCTTTTCAAAGAGGTCTCTCTCTTTTTATCAAGCAACCGGAAGAGATTTTCACTCTCAGCTTTATTTTAACATGGATTATTTTTTTGGACTTAGAATGTGGTTTCAAATTCGGCCCAAAAAAATTAGAAGTAAAGCCCCACCTTTTTTAACTATTAGAACCTCGCAAATACCATTGTATTAGCAATAGATAATATTTGGCATAAAAAAACCCCATCTGTTTGATGGGGCTTTTGCTTGTACCTTAAACCTTGCGCCTTGCAGCTATTTAATTACTCAGAATAATCTAAAATGATGGATTTCGTCTGTCCGCATGAGCAGACAAATTTTATTTCCTTAAGGTTATCATGACTATCTTTTTTAAGAATGATTCTAATTCCATCCTCTTCGCTGTCTTCGAATGAAATTTTTGATAAGCCTTTTATTTCAACGGCATCTGCTTTAATTAAGTTGCCGGTGTTTGCATTGTTCTTTGTGAATACATCTTTAAATGTTGCATCTTCAAATTGACTAGGCATTTGCCACCACTCTATTTATCATTTCCGGAATTTTTTCAGCGGGAAGGACAACATCTGCAAGCCCGCCGTCTACTATTGCTTTCGGCATTCCATACACAACACAAGATTCTTCATCCTGCGCAATTGCATATCCGCCTATTGATTTTAATTGTTTAACAGCTTCATAACCATCTTTCCCCATTCCTGTCATAATTACGCCAAGTGTGTATTTGCCGTAAACTCCTACTACGGAACCCATCATAACATCAACGGAAGGACGGTGAAGTGTGCCCGCCGGTTCCGGAGAAATATCAATCATTGGAGAAGATGATGAGCCGCGCAGCTTCATATGAAATCCGCCCGGTGCTATATAAACATATCCATTCTTAACCGGTTCGCCGTTCTCTGCTTCTTTTACTTCCAGCTTGCACTGTCCGTTTAATCTTTCTGCCAGCGACTTAGTAAACTTAGGCGGCATATGCTGAACAATAAATATCGGCACTTGTACTTTTTCCGAAATAAGAGGAAGAACTTTTTGAAGTGTAAATGGTCCGCCCGTCGAAATACCAAGAGCAATTGCTCTGTAACCGGCTTTTGGTAAATCTCTTAAAAATCCGGTAACGCGCGGTCTAACAGTTGGAGTAGGGGAAATTGCTTTTATTCTATCGAGACGCGCTTTAAGTAGTCTTGTACGTGAAATTGCTTTTACTTTGGAAATTAAATCTTCTTTGATCTTGGAAATGTTAACGCTAACGTACGACATTTCTTTAGGAATGAAATCAACAGCACCAATTTCCAGAGCTTTTAATGTAGCGGCAGCGCCTTCCGTTGTAATAGAACTTATCATTAAAACGGATGTCGGGCACTCGGTCATAATCCGCTTCAAAGCTGTCAATCCATCCATAACCGGCATTTCAACATCAAGCGTAATTACATCCGGTCTAAGTTTATTGGCTAGCTCAACACCTTCCAATCCGTTATGAGCTGTACCAACAACCGCAATATCAGGATCGCTTTCCAGCATTATAGAGAGTGACTTCCGCATGAAAGCGGAATCATCAATAATTAGTACGGCAATTTTATCTCTCAAGCGTTTGCTTCCAGCTTATTAAATAGTTCGTGAATATCTAAAATCATTACAACAGTTCCATCACCCATAATTGTAGAGCCGGCAATTCCATCTATCTTTCCTAAATAACTGCCCAGCGTCTTTATTACAACTTCCTGCTGACCGATAAGGTCATCAACTTTAATTCCGTATCGTTTTTCCGCAATACCAACTTCTACTACGTATTGCCACCCGTCTCTTTCTTCCTTCTTTCCCTCAAGTCTTCCCTTAAGCAATTCTTTAAGCGATACCAAAGGTAAAATTGAATCTCTTACTTGTATAACTTCTTTTCCTTTTATGGAATAAATCTGTTCGTTGTTTACTCTTATAACTTCTATAACCGAACCAAGAGGAATTACTATCATCTCTTGGTAAGCTTTTACAATCATTCCGGAAATAATAGCTAAAGTTAAAGGCAGCTTAATTGTAATCTTTGTTCCTTTGCCAAGTTCGGAATCGATATTTATTATACCGCGTAGTTTGGAAACATTTGTTTTAACAACATCCATTCCCACACCGCGTCCGGAAACGTTAGATACTTTTTCCGCAGTAGAAAAACCGGGCAAGAATATTAGATTGATAGCTTCCTGGCGTGTAAGTTCTTTCGCCTTATCGCGTGTTATCAATCCTTTGTTTACTGCCTTATCTTTCAGTACTTCAATATCTAAACCTTTGCCGTCATCTTCAATTGAAATAACGATATTGTTTCCGAGCTGTTCGGCGGCGAGAGTAACTGTTCCTTTAGGACTCTTGCCGGCTTTAACTCTTACATCGGGTGTTTCTACGCCATGATCTACTGAATTACGAATTAAGTGAACTAGCGGATCATTGATTTCTTCAATCAAGTTTTTATCAACTTCGGTTTCTTCACCTTTGATTACAAGCTCAACATCTTTATTCAGATCTCTTGTAAGATCTCGGACCAATCTTGGATAGCGGTTAAAGATTTTTGCTATCTTAATCATGCGAAGCTTCATTGCAACTAATTGCAATTCTGTCGTCATCAAATCGATTTGCTTTGTTACTTCTCCAAAATC
>JBHEKZ010000255.1:0-2633 GCA_041859025.1 Melioribacteraceae bacterium
GAGAAAGGAAGTAGAAATAAACATTATTACAAACGATAACCAACTACCTTTGTAAGCTTTTATCATTTTTTACTCTCGATTTGTTTTCATATATGGTTTGCGTGCAAAAAGAATACCACTAATTATCTAGAAATTTAGTGGTATTAAAGGCGTTCGTGTTTGCAAATGAACAGAGACAAGGAAATCCTTATTATTATAATAACCATCAGTTATTATAATAATAATTCTTTGCTAAATTATTTTAAGCCTAGTTCTTTACACATTCGGTAATAGTTTGGGGGAGCGAGACCAAGTTTTTTTGCGGCTTCCGAATCGGATTCGCATCTTATTCTAACATAATTAAAATACTTTTCCCTAAAAGTTTTCTCCATACTTTTGAGTGAAAGAATACCTTCGGCTGATTTGAACTGAACACAATCGTCCATTGAGGTGTTCAAGTCTGAATGTATTTTTTTACCAAGAGCAGTTTCAATAACAGCGGCATCAATAATTTTCTCGTCAAAGAATAGTAACCGTTGAACTAAATTTTTCAGTTCTCTAACATTGCCCGGCCATTCGTAATCAATCAAGTATTTCATGGCGTCTTCTTTAATAACCGGAGTTTCCTTTCCCATATCGCTTGAAAATTCATTCATGAAGTAATCAATCAAGAAATGAATATCCGCTTTTCTACTTGCCAATGGGAGAACATTAATTGGAACAACATTAAGTCTGTAATACAAATCTTCTCTGAATCTTTTTTCCCTTACTTCCTCTTCAAGATTTCTATTTGACGCGGAGATAACTCTTACATTTACTTTTACTTTTTCTGTTCTGCCTATCTTTTCAACTTCTCCGTCTTGAAGAACACGCAGCAATTTTACTTGAGCGGAAAGAGGCAACTCGGAAACTTCATCTAAAAATATTGTTCCGTTATTCGCCAATTCGAATAGCCCAAGTTTGCCTTTGTTTGCACCGGTAAATGCGCCCTTTTCATATCCAAAAAGTTCGCTTTCAATTAATTGATCCGGAATACTGCCGCAATTTATTGGAATGAAATTTTCATACTTCCTTGTTCCCGAATAATGAAGATTGTAAGCGATTAACTCTTTTCCGGTTCCCGACGATCCCATTATTAAAATAGGCGCATTGCTGTTTGCGTACTTAGTTATTTGTTCACGCAGTTTACTTGTGGATTCCGAAATCCCGATTATTTTTTTGCTGGCCAGAACCTCTTCGACATTTCTTGTAAGTTTTTGATTTGATTTCTGCTTCTCTTTAATCAATCTTCTTCTTTCAAAAGCATTAAAGATTGCCATTATAAAATCTGTCGGCTGGTAAATATAATCCTCAATATCACCCGGGTATTTTGTGCAATACCAGAAAGCGCCGGCCTCAATAAGATTATGGGCAAAATCATAATCGGTTATGTTGATTGTCATTTTCGTAATTACAATAATCTGTAAGGATGCATCGAAGTCTTTAATTTTTTTAATAAGGAATTCACCCCGAAGGCCGCCGGCAATTTGAAAATCCATAATTACAACATCGTATGCACCCCGTTTTTTTTCAAGCAACTCAATAGCGCTTTTCCCATCCGAAACAACATCTATGATTTTAATTCTATTATTAAACGGCTTTATGGTGTTTTCCACTCTGCGCATATCAAAATCTTCATCTTCAATAAGCAGCACATTTATAATTTCTTCGACCATCTATTTTCTCCGTTACTAATGTGAAATATGAACTGTGAATCTGCAGCCGGATTCGGGCAAATTCTCGGCATCAATATTCCATCCGCATCTTTGTTTTGAAATTTCGTACGCAATATAGCAACCATAACCGGAAGATTGCGTTCCCGTCTTGGTTGTAACATTTTCCAGAAATAGTTTTTTAACTCCAGCTTCATTTGTTTCTAGCAATTCGGGCGCTATTCCGGTTCCATTATCTTCAATTATCAATTCGCTCTGTTTTGTTTCCGGGTAATACTTCGTTCTAACAATAATTGTTAGATTTCTATCGCCGCCATGGTCTATACAGTTTTGAATTAACGGCTCAATAATTTCCCAAATTACAAATTCGTTAATATGAACAACCGGGACTTTTTCGTCCAAATCCATTTTCAATTCAAACGAGCCGGACTTTCTAGCCGTTCTGTTAAAGAGGTTTTCGATGATAAACCGAACGACCTCGTTAATGTTTGTTTTGAAAGCTAGGTTTCTAATTGTCTGGATCGGCGGATCGTACCACTTCATATCGTAAATAACTCGCGAAATAAAGTTCGAATAGCGGGTTACACGATACTTAATTTCGCTAATGTTTTCAGAAGATAACTTTCTAAGATCATCTTTAATAAAGCCCATCACTTTTTCGGCTTTGTGGTGAGTATGATAAATCCTCTTCGTAAACAATGCTTCTTTATCATGATCAATTTTCTGTTTGATACTTTTTTCGTGTTCTTCAAATAATAAGTTTTGCGTTTCGTCTCGCTCTTTTACTGTATAGGTTGATATATAGTACATCGCCAGCAGTCCCAACAAAAAAAGAGCAGAATATATAATCGAAGTTTCTTCATAGTTCGAAACTATTTCTCGTTGAATGAAAGAAACATCCGCGGTATTACGCATATAAAGAGCGCCAATAAATTCTCCGTT
>JBHEKZ010000557.1:0-3409 GCA_041859025.1 Melioribacteraceae bacterium
TGGTTTAATAATTGGCATTAAATGATTCCTTGTTTGTTTGTGTCAAGATTATATCATTATTCTGATAGATTCAACGGAAATATAAAATGAATATAACCCGCAAATCAAAGCGGCGGACCCGTAATCCCGCTGTTAGTCGAAACACCGTTTGCCTTTATCTTGATGAAAATCTTTACAACTATAAAAATGTTAGTACCAAAAAAATGCCCCGGCAAAAAGAGCCGGGGTTTTTTGTTATGTTTGCATCATAAATGGCTATTAAAAAAATAGTATTCGCTTTAGCAATAAGTAAAGATGCAGCTGTATGAATCATTACATAATAGATGGCAATAATTTGATTGGCAAAGAAAAAACGCTTGCCAAAATTCAAGCTAAGGACAAGCAGGCAAGCCGTGCGCAGCTTGTACTGTTTTTGAATTCATATTTTGCCGGAAAGAAATGTCATCTTACACTTCATCTGGATGGACACGCAAATTCTCCTCTGCATCTTTCTAAAGGGAAGATTGTTTATTCGGAAAACCGTATTTCGGATTATCATATAAGGCAGGAAATAGATAAATCCAAAAACAAAAAACTGATTATTCTTGTTACTTCGGATCACAGTTTAATGAATTACGGAAAGGTTAACAGCTGTACGGTTATGCGTTCCGAGGATTTTAGCAGGGAAATGGGGAAGAAAGGGGAGAATAACCGGGAATTAGAGGTAGTAAAGCAGTTAGAGAAGGAAAAGACATTTTTCAAAGAACTATTTTTAAATAAGTAAGTGCTGATTTAGACATTCTTATCCTTGATTTTAGAGGCTATCCTCACTATTTTGGCACCACTTCAAACATATCAATTGGAGGTTAATATGGCTAATGAAGATAATGGAATGGGAAAAGGATTATTGATTGGATTTTTAACCGGCGCAGCCGTTGGATCAATCATAGCTCTTCTCTATGCACCAAAATCCGGAAAAGAATTACGTACGGATATTAAGAATAAATCTCAAGAATTTATTGAGGACGCGGAAGGCTATCTCACCAATGCAAAAGAGAAAGCTTCTCAGTTAATAAACGAAGGAAAAAAAAAGTCCGAACGTTTAGTAGCGGAGACAAAAGAGAAAGTTGATTCTCTTTTGGATGAAGCGGAAAAAATTTTAGTAGAAGCAAAAGATAAAGCCGGACATGTAGCAACAGCCGGAAAAGACAAAATCGAAAAGGAAAGCGAGCGTTTAAAATCTGCTCTTAAAGCAGGAATGGATGCTTACAAATCTGAGAAGGAAGCATAATTCATCATGTCAACCTTAGTGGAAGTTTTACTCGCTATTTTAATAATAGTAGCAACTGCTCTGTGTATCTATTTAATTGCGGTGCTTAAGAAACTTGTTGTACAGTTAAGCGAACTGCAAAAAGACATAAAGCAGTTAGTAGATACAACAATCCCCGTTCTAAAAAACCTCAATGAAGTCACACTCAAAGCAAACCGGATAGTTTCTTCAGCAGAAAATTATTGGGAAGGCATCGAAAGATCGATAGAGAATGTGCGCATGAAGTTTTCGAATATTACTTCAATCTCTCGATTCGATGGAACGGAATATCCGGCACGCAGTATTGTTCAGAATGTTAAAGCATTTGTTAAAGGCGCAACTGCATTCTGGCAAGAGTTAAAAAGAAGGTAATTCTAAATCGTTTAACAAGGAGATAATAACTTGAAAGAGTATCAAGCCGAAGCTATAAGGAATATTGCGCTCATTGGGCACGGCGGAAGTGGAAAAACAACAGTTTCCGAAATCTTGTTATTTACTGCCGGCGAAATTAACCGCATCGGTAGAATCGAAGAAGGGAACACCACTTCCGATTTCAACCAGAACGAAGTTGATAGACAAATATCAATTGCAACAAGTCCATTACACGTTGAATGGAATAACACAAAAATTAATTTCCTGGATACTCCGGGTTTTCCGGATTTTGTAGGACAGGTGATTTCATCACTTCATGTTGTTGATTTAGCTGTATCGGTTGTTAAAAGCGCGGAAGGTGTTGAAGTAGGAACAGAGTTGACTTGGGATTTAGTAAAGAAAAACAAGCTGCCAGCAGCAATAGTTATTAATAAAGTTGATAATGAACACTCGAAGTTTTTTGAAACATTTCAGCAGGCAAAAAGTAAGTTAAGCGCAGATGCCACAGTTGTATCTTTCCCGGCTAAAGAAGGCGCAAACTTTGCTTCTGTTGTTGATCTTGTAAAAATGAAAATGATAACTCACGGCGAAGCCGGAAGTAAGAAAGTTACCGAAGAAGAAATTCCGGCTGACTTAAAAGCCCAGGCAGATAAATTACGCGAAGAATTGATTGAGAAAGTTGCCGAAAGCGATGAAGTTTTGATGAATAAGTTTTTTGAAGAGGGAACACTATCTGAAGAAGAATTAGTAAAAGGATTAAAAGCATCAATAGTACAATGCGGTTTAATTCCGGTATTTGCATTCTCGGCTACAAAAGCTGTTGGTATGAATACTTTTATGGAATTCGCTGCTAAGTATTTCCCGTCACCGGCCGAAAGACCTGCTGTTGAAGCAAAGATGAAGGATAATGGAAATCCTGTTAAAATAGCCTGCGATGTAAAAGGAGAACCTGCTTTATTCATATTCAAATCACTTTCCGAAAAACACGTTGGCGAGCTTTCCATATTTAAAGTTTACTCCGGTTCACTTGCTGCCGGTATGGATATGCAAAATACCAATAGAGATAAGGTTGAGCGTTTGGGACAAATTTTTGTTCTTAACGGAAGAAACAGAAAAGAAATTGGCAAACTAAACGCCGGAGATATCGGCGCGGTAGTGAAGTTGAAAGACAGCCACACGGGCGGTACACTCTGCTCTAAGAACTTTTCAATACTGCTTCCTGAAATGAAATATCCGGAGCCGGTAATTCGTTTTGCGGTTAAGCCAAAAGCTAAAGGCGATGAAGATAAGATTTCCGCAGCGCTTCATACCGCACACGAAGAAGAACCGACATTGCGCTCAAAATTTGATCCGGAAATTTCTCAATCAATCGTTTCGGGACAAGGCGAACTTCAGCTGAATCTTGCAGTAAAATTATTGAAGGACCGTTACGGTGTTGAAGTTGATTTAGTTGAACCGAGAATTCCTTACCGCGAAACAATACGCGGAAGATGTGAAGACGCCGAATTCAAACACAAAAAACAATCGGGCGGACGCGGACAATATGGTCACGTTCATTTGAAATTAGAACCGACTGCACGCGGCGCCGGTTATGAATTTGTTGACGCGATTGTTGGCGGTGTTGTTCCTGGAAGATTTATTCCGGCAGTTGAAAAAGGTCTAAAAGAAATTATGACAAAAGGAATTTTAACCGGAAGCAAAGTTATTGATGTTAAGGTTACTTTGTTCGACGGTACATATCACGATGTG
>JBHEKZ010000072.1:0-3889 GCA_041859025.1 Melioribacteraceae bacterium
TCGCCGCATATTCATTCTTTGTCAATTTACTGGTGTTTATTCCATCAAGCAGATAGTCACCGGAAGTCGGCATATCCAAACATCCAATCAAGTTCATCAAAGTAGATTTTCCGGAACCGGAGGCACCCATTATCGCAACAAATTCACCTTCGTTAATTGTAATGTTGGCTGCCTTAAGCGCCGGAACCTCTATCTCGCCTACTTTATAAGTCTTAGTCAAATCAACAGTTTTAATTATTTCTTTTTCCATTTCAATCCCGTAAAGTAGTTTACATCATTGGGGGCGGCGGCATACCGCCTCTCTGCGGCGATGTTAATGAGTTAGTCCCGCTGCTCGAGCTTTCACTTGCCGCTTCTTGAATACCGGTTATTATCTTCATTCCCTCTTTCAATTCTCTGCTTCCTAGAATTTCAGTATTCTTTCCATCTGTCAGACCAATCATTGCCGGACTCATTTTCAGCTTTCCACTATCGTCCAGGTAGAATACCCGTTTCATTTTACTTTTATCAGGCATTGAGCCATTCCCCATTTGAGGCGGAGGGCCCGGAGGTCTTTGGTTTTTTAAACTGTCCGAAATGTTTTTCATGGCTTGTTCCATATTGGATTGAATTTCAGCAAGCATTTCTTCACTTGGCTCAACTCTTAAAGCTGTATTCGGTACCAGCAAAACATTTTCTCTGTGGTTTATATAGAAATCAACCGTTGCCGTCATTCCGGGCAGAAGGAATTGATCTTTATTCTCGGCTGAAATCACAACCGTATAATTAACAACATTAGAAACAGTGTTAGAGTGAAGTCTTATTTGAGTAACAACTCCCTCGAATGTTTTATCGGTATAGGTCTGAACTGTAAACTTTACTTTCTGCCCCTCTTTAATTTGACCAATATCGCTTTCATCAACATTTGCCAGAATTCTCATTAATGCCAAATCCTCCGCAATTGTAAAAAGTGTTGGAGATGAAAAGCTTGCCGCAACTGTCTGTCCTTGCTCAACTGTCCGGTTAATTATTTTCCCATTAATTGGAGAGTAGATGTAGGCATAATCGAGATTGGTTTTGCTTCTTTCTACGGCAGATTCAGCCGACTGCAGAGACGCGAGTGATGATTCAACATCGGTCTTTGATTTTACAAAGTCCAATTCCGAAATAAAGTTCTTATCGTATAGCTTCTTGTTGATTTCATGAATTGCATACTTCTGGTTGTAATCTGCCTTGGTTCTTGCATAACTGGCCTGCGCGTCTCTAACTTGCGCCGCAAGAGTTACAGTATCAAGAACTGCAAGAAGTTGTCCTTTCCTTACTTCACTATTAAAGTCTACATAGAGCTTAGCAATTTTACCCGAGACTTGAGGTCCAACATCCACAGTCGAGATAGCTTCCAGTGTACCGGAGCTGGTAATAACAATATCCAGATTGCCTTTAGTTACACTGCCGAAATTATATTCTGCCGCCTTTTCACTTTCATTGAAAAAGACTAAGTAAACCGCTATTAAAAGAACCGCGGCAGCCATCCCAATGAGCCAAATTTTCTTTTTGATTTTCATTTTTACACCGTTAGTCGCTAAATAATTAATAATTTGATTCCTACTAGATTGGACGACGAAAGGGCATTTTTCCTTCTCTTTTTTTAGATAATATTTATGGAAGTGAGCGATGTTTTTGTGATTTAGAAAGGAAGCGTTTATCCTAGTAAGGGAACAGAATTGTTTTTATATAATTCTGAAAGCATTAATAAATGCTTTCAGAATAAAAGTTCATTTGAAATGCTTAGAATATCTTGTAATAGTAGATGAGATAAAACAATAACGGAATTAAAACACCAAGAGCGGTAAGCCAGGCTCCTCTTCCTGTAATTCCCTTTTTTCCCTTAATCATAAACAAGCCGGAGATTGCTAAGAATATCAGCGCTACTGCAAAAACATCGGCAACATAAGTCCACACTTTTTTGGGTGCGTTAAGATGAAGGAAGTTCGTCTCACGAAATACAGCTCTGCTTTTAACTTTCTCCTGGAAAACTTCTCCGGATTTTATGTTTGCAGTAATGGTGTTTCCCTCAACAAATATTTTTACCGAAGTTGAATCGGGATAAAAACTGTTTTTCAACTTTCCTGTTTCCCCGATTTTTTTCAGTATGTATTGAACCAGATTATCAGAATTGACAACACTATCGGGAACAACTCCAATCCGGGTAGTGCTTTCGGTTATTACGTAATTAGGATTCCAATCTTGAACATGATTAACAGCAATACCGGAAATAGAATAGATTACTGTTAATCCGGCGGCTATATATCCAATATCTCTGTGAAGTATTCTAAGCCATTTACGCCAGTGTACCATTAACACCTCATAAAAAAAGAGGCTGCAACAAAATCAATTATTGCAGCCTCTCTAAGAAGAAATATGATTATTTAATTACAGCGCCGAGACCTTTAATCTGATAAATTGTAGAAGGACCTTTAACGCTAGCCGGATCGAACTTTGTTCCATGTTCTTCAGCTTCCTTTTTGGCAGATTCAATAGCTTGTTCTTTGGTCATTTTGATTTCGTAAACAGTTCCTTCAACCAAAGCTGTCTTTCCGCTTTCTTCCAGCGGGAAAACAATTTCGCCATCTTTTACTTTGATTTTGATCTTCTGGAATTTTTCATCGCTTGCAAGCTCAATCCAGCAGCCTCTTTTTTCGCAAACGGCCACGACAGTTCCTTCAACCAAAACGTTCTTGCCAACAAACTTCTGTGGATTAGCAAGAATGGCAGAAATTTTTGTTTTTTCTTTAAGCGTAATTTCTTTGCCGTATTTATTTCCATTTCCGGCATGTATGTATGTGATAGAGATTACGAACATTAATAATGCTAATACAGTTTTTTTCACGGGTTCTCCTTTTTGTTATATGGTATTTAATTTAGTCTAAATATAATATTTCATTCTCAGTTCTGAATATCGTCAACTGCTTTCTCAACTTTTCCATCCGGTTTAATATGGAATGGATTTGGAATATCTTTGGTTTCAGTTTCTGTAACAAAAATAGTCAAGTTCTTCTTAACTAAAGATGCTTTAATTTTTTCTGCTGTTGTTTGAGCGGGATCAAAATATATATGTCCGGTAGGCTGATCTTCATAGCTAGTTCTCAGGCGGACGATACCATTATCTGCCGAGAGATGGCTTGATAGAGAGCCCAGGAATCTTCTCATTGTCGGAACACCGGCTTCCGGCATAGGAAATGAAAAGACGTTCAATTTTTCCAAATCATATTTTTTGAAGCCATTAAATTTTTTATCGTATATACGGAATATTTTTTTGACATAATCTTTAATCGGAATAAATCCTTTATTAATTCCTTCATTTTCAAGTTTGAATTCCAATTCAACCTTTTCTTCTCCTTTTCCTTTCTTCACCATAGTAAAATCTTTCTCTATTAGTGAAGCTAGTTTTTTAGAGTCAGTCTTGCCCGGATCGTAATAGATTTCGGTCCTTACAGGTTCACCATAATGGGTTTCATAACCGTAAACACCTTCATTTTCCTTCAACAAATAGAAAAGATTATTATTATCAATTAAATCAAACAAACCATAAATCCCAACTTCGTAAATGGCTAAGGAATCAACTGTTCTGCCTTTTAACTTTCTTACTTCTTGCTGGATTGGAGTGAACAAAGATTTTTTCACTTTCTCTAAAGGAATTTCTGCCGGATTATAAGAAATCTTAACAGTATGTGAAGCAGCATACGCGTCAAGTCCATAAATGCCGTCAATGTTACGCAACTGGCTTTCCAAAGCTTTTGCACTGCCGTAGCATTTAACACTTTTTAATCCGGTCTGCTCATACACAGCCATGTTTTCTACGGAGGAATAATTGCCCCACATTTCTGAAGTAGTTGTGAACTCAACACCC
>JBHEKZ010000020.1:0-3270 GCA_041859025.1 Melioribacteraceae bacterium
TAAATACTTTTAAATCCTTCGTTTTTGCTTCAAAATAGGGCTCTTTTAGAGCCCTTAAATTTAAGATTTTATTGATCCCCCCCCCCTCGATTTCGTATATTTACATGATTTATTTGGAAAAATTCGGAAAATGATGAGAAAATTTAGATTCCTTTTCACCCTTGCCTTACTATTACCAATTTTAACATATGCCGAAGTAAAAGTCACTTCTCTGCCGGCAAATAAAAACCAGAGTTTCGACAGTATTTTATTCGGAGCTTCCGAAACTAGGAACGTTTTTTTAATAAACGATTCATGGAAAGTTTACCACGAAAGCGATCCTTACAACAAGGTAAAAATTTCTGTCCCCGCGGTTTTTGAAGGAGAAGATGTTCTTGTATTCGAAAGAAATCTTGAACTAACTGAACAACAGGTTAACAAGAACCAGATTAAGATTGGATTTTTAGGATTAAATAATGGGGCAGAAATTTCTGTTAATGGAAACAGTATTTATATTCATTACGGTGGTGCGACTCCGTTTGAAGTTTCTCTTCCTAAAGATATTTTGAGGTTTGATAAGGCAAACAGAATTTCAATAAAGATTAATAGAAAATTAGATTCCGAAACTACTGTTCCGACGAAACAACGATTTCTTTTTCCGGAATTTGGGAGCGGAATTATTCGCGATGTTTATGTAAAAATTGTTCCGCAGTTCTCAATCTCAAAAGTTGATTATTCCTACACTTTAGATCAATTCGCAAATGGTAAAATTAATTTCAATGTTCATATAGAAAATTCATTAGAGAAAGCAAGCTTAATACAACAAACACAATTTGCCGTTAATGTAAACATACGCCCTTCGGGTTCAGCAGTTTCGCAGTTTCAAACGAATAATCTTTTTACGATAGGAACCGAAGAGAACTACGACGCACGTTTTCAGATGAGTATTGTTAATCCGGTTCTTTGGTCGCCTCAATCACCAATAACATACCAATGCGAAGTTACTATCTCAAAAGATGGCGCAGTTATAGATAAACAATTGCAAGAGATTTCATTTTTCCATTTAGCAAGAAGCGGCAATAGTTTTTTGCTTAACGGTTCGCAATTTTCTTTGAATGGTACAACCTACTTACTTAATGAAACCCAGACTAGAAAGAAAAATTTATATGAAAAAATAAAGGAAGAATTAAGCTTTATTAAGCAAACCGGATTTAACAGCGTAAGATTCGCAAAGAATTATCCACATCCTTATGCGCTGAAAGTCTGCCAAGAATTAGGGTTGTTTGCGTTAATTGAATTGCCGGTTAATTCTATGCCGGAAGAGTTTTTAGGACAAAACGATTTTAGTTTAAAATTAGCCGGACTTACAAAAGAATTCATTTCCAATTACATGAATTTTTCATCAGCATTAATTGTAGGTGTTGGCAGTAGCTTTCTTCCTGATTCACCATCTACTGAAAAATTCATAAGTAGAGTCGCGGCAGAAATTAAAAAGAAGAACCTTATTAGTTATGCTTCCTTTTTCGGTGCTCAAACTTTAGCGATTGAAAACATTGATCTATACGGATTTGAAATCTTCTCGGTATCAAAAGATATTCTTGAAGAAAAGCTAACCGCATCAATATCATCGCTAGGAAGCAGTTCAATATTTTTAAGTGAAGTTACATATCCAAACTACAAAGGAAATTCTTCTGGATATTTGGTTCGCAACTCGAAAGAAGCACAGGCAAAATATTATGAAGATATTATAAATTATTCACGGAAGCAGAATCTCTCCGGATTTATGATTAATTCCTTATTTGGTTACAAAGGTGTTTTCCCATCGCTCTACTCCGGGTTTGATCCATACAACAAATATGGATTCAATGTAGTTGAGCATACCGGCAATACAAATTTTATTACTTATAAAGTTCTGCAATCAAAACTTACAAACGGAAGTAAAGTTACTATACCAATTGGTTCGCGTAAAGACGATAACCCGATAATTTTCATATTAATTTCGTTGATACTTTCAGTCGTTATGGCTGTTTTGATCAACACAAAAAAGAAGTTTAGAGAAGATGCAACTCGTGCCCTACTTCGCCCTTATAATTTCTTTGCTGATATTAGAGATCACAGAATACTATCGGGAATTCACAGCTCAATACTTATGCTGATTCTCGCCGGTTCTGCTTCACTGTTAGTTACGATTATTTTATTCTATCTGAGAAATGACATTCTCTTTGAGAAGCTGCTCCTTTCTTTTGCGAGCACCCGATTGATGCATATAATCAGTTATTTAGCTTGGAACCCTCAAGTTTGTTTTGCAGTAATATTTGTAGTTGCCATTCTTAAATTTGCGCTTCTCAGCTTGTTGATTAAGTTTGGTTCATTTTTCGTTAAGACAAAAGTTTCTCTTTCTAATATTTACTTCACAGTTGTGTGGGCGTTTTTGCCTCTAACGCTCTTCTTACCAGTTGAGCTCGTGCTTTTCAAAGTTTTAGTAATGGACTTTGCCAACACTATAGTTATCTCTGTAATTATTGTTTTTTACTTATGGATGTTATTCAGATTACTCAAAGGTGTCTATGTAATTTTTGATGTCCGCCCGCTTTTAGTTTATTTATATTCATTCATGTTCATATTTGTATTGCTTGGCGGTATCCTTCTCAAGTACCAACTAACTCATTCTATAATCTATTACTTGAGTAACGCTGTTAAGCAATATAATTCAATGATAAATTGAGGATCATTTGTTTCTATCTAAACTCGAAATACTAGGTTTTAAATCCTTTGCAAATAGAACAGTAGTAAACTACAACAGAGGAATTACCGGCATTGTTGGTCCTAACGGATGCGGTAAAACAAATATTGTGGATGCGATCCGCTGGGTTCTCGGCGAGCAAAAGACCACAACGCTCCGTATGGATAAAATGGAAAATGTGATCTTCAACGGAACACGTCAGCGAAAGCCAATGGGCATGTCCGAAGTTTCAATGACCCTTGTTAATGACAAAGGTATTTTGCCTACCGAATATTCCGAAGTTACTATCACTAGAAGAATATTCCGTTCCGGCGAGAGTGAATATCTACTCAACAAAAACATTTGCCGACTCAAAGACATTACAAATCTTTTTATGGATACCGGAATTGGAACTAACGCCTATTCTGTTATCGAGTTAAAAATGATTGAAACCATCCTCAGCAATAAGACAGAGGAACGAAGAAGATTATTTGAAGAAGCTGCCGGCGTTAACAAGTACAAATTACGTCGCCGTCTCTCACTTAAAAAATTGGATGAAGTAAAAGGTG
>JBHEKZ010000344.1:0-3248 GCA_041859025.1 Melioribacteraceae bacterium
AATTTGACATTCTTTACAACGAAGGAATCAGCAAAGCCGGGGATATTATTGATTTAGCAACCTCGAAAGATATCTTGAAAAAAAGCGGCGCATGGTTTACATATAAAGAAGATCGTTTCCAAAATAGAGATCAGCTTAGACAAAAAATGATTGAAGATGAAAATCTGTTTGCCTCTCTTGAAAGGGATGTTAAAACTGCTCTTGGAATGATCAAAGATGATGTTAAACCGGTAGCCAAAGAAGAAGCGGAACCAAAACCTAAAAAGACAAAATGATAATTGCCGGCTTCCAAAAAAAAGGCAATGATGTTACAGTAGCTTTTAATGACGGTTCTTACAGAACACTGGATTACAGAATCGTTGTTGATTACGGACTTTGGAAAGATCAAGAATTAGATGAGAAGAAAATTGAGCTGCTCTCGTACGAGAGCAGTCTGATAAAAGCTAAAGATTCGGCTTTTAGGTATTTGGGGTTACGCATTCACTCGACTTCAGAGTTGAGATTAAAACTTCAGAAAAAAAAACATCCCAAAGAAGTTATCGAAAAAGTACTCGACTGGCTTACTGAGCGCAAATATCTGAATGATGATGAATTTGTTAAGCAGTTCATTACTGAAAAAATTAAAAAAAAGCGTATTGGAACAGCCAGACTAATTGCTGAGTTAACGAAAAAGGGAATTAAACGAGAATCAATAAATGAAAATCTCCTTTCTATTGATTCCGATCTTTATTTTGAAAATGCTTTGCAGCTTGCTGCTAAGAAGTTAAATATAATTAGAGCGAAAGAGACAGACGAAAGAAAAATTGTTTCAAAGCTTTTTAGCTTTTTGGCTACAAAAGGATACGAAAGCGATTTAATTAGGAAAGTTATTCTAAAACTTAACATGCAAACTGAAGAATAATTTTTTTCTCATTCCGCTCTTCTTTATTTTTGAACAACAAATAATGGTGACAAAATGCCTCTCATGAACAAAATTGACTATTATAACATTGAAAGTTTGTTGAATGAAGAAGAAATTATGGTTCGCGATTCGGTTAGAGAATTTGTTGATGCTGAAGTTTTACCAATAATTGAAAAGTACAACCGAGAAGAAAAATTCCCTAGACATCTTGTAGCAAAAATGGGTGAAATGGGTCTCTTCGGAATTACTCTACCACAGAAGTATGGTTGTCCAGAAATGAATAATGTTGCGTATGGACTTGTTATGCAAGAGTTGGAAAGAGGAGACAGCGGATTAAGAAGTTTTGTTTCTGTACAAAGTGCACTTGTAATGTACCCGATTTTCACTTTCGGCAGTGAAAAACAAAAAGATTACTGGCTTCCAAAATTGGCTACTGGCGAGGTGATCGGATGTTTCGGTTTGACCGAACCCGATTATGGCTCTAATCCGGGTGGGCTAATAACTCGCGCTGAAAAAGTTGATGGAGGGTATGTTATCAATGGTGCAAAGATGTGGATTACAAACGGTACAGTAGCCGATGTAGCTGTAGTTTGGGCTAAAATGGATGGTGTTGTACATGGTTTTCTAGTTGAAAAAGGTACTAAAGGTTACGAGGCGCCCGAAATGCATGGAAAGCATTCACTAAAAGCTTCGGTTACTTCAGAGTTAATTTTTCAAGATGTTTTCGTTCCGGAGGAAAATATTTTCCCCAATACTCAAGGATTAAAGTCTGCGCTTATGTGTTTAACTCAAGCGCGTTATGGTATTGCTTGGGGCGTGGTTGGTGCTATGATGGCCTGCTATGATTCGGCCTTAGATTATGCAAAGTCACGCATACAATTCAGCAAGCCAATTGCTGCCTATCAAATAACTCAAGAAAAATTAGTTTATATGATTACTGAAATAACAAAAGCTCAACTTATGAATTTGCAGATGGGAAGATTAAAGGATAAAAATCAATGTAAGCATACGCATGTTTCCATGGCTAAGAGAAACAATTGTGAAAAGGCGCTAGACATTGCACGTGTTGCTCGAGAGATTTTGGGAGCAAATGGAATTCTTGATGAATACCCGATTATGAGACATGCTAACAATCTCGAATCTGTTAAAACATATGAAGGCACACACGAGATGCATACGCTCATAATTGGAGAAGATATAACTGGCTTTGCCGCGTTCGAATAGAACTTTAGAGACCACCTTGTGTGGTCTTTTTTATAATATAATTCGGAGTAGAAATGAAAACTAAAATAGATTTTGAAGGACTTACGTTTGATGATATATTACTTGTACCTTTACGTTCATCTGTTTTACCCCGGCAAGTAGATATTACTTCCTTTCTAACCCGTGAAATTAGGCTCAACATTCCTTTCTTAAGCGCATCGATGGATACTGTAACAGAATCCCAAATGGCAATAGCAATGGCTGCTCAAGGGGGAATCGGGATCATACACAAGAATATGTCAATTGAAAAACAAGCCGACGAAATCGATAAGGTTAAACGCTCAGAAAGTGGAATGATCGTAAATCCAATTACTCTTACGCCGGATAGATCTATTAGAGAAGCTGAAGAGTTTATGTCTAAGTACCACATTTCTGGAATCCCAATTGTTGAGAATAACGGAAAGTTGGTTGGCATTTTAACCAATAGAGACTTAAGATTTGAAATAAACAAAGATTTACCAGTCTACGAACTAATGACAAAAGAAAATCTTGTAACTGCTTCATTAGGAACAACTTTAGAGGATGCTCAAAAGATTTTGCATAGGCATAGAATTGAAAAGTTACCGGTAGTTGATAAAAAGGGAATTATAAAAGGACTTATCACTTATAAAGATATTCTTAAAAAGAAAAAATTCCCGAATGCATGTAAGGATGATTTAGGAAGATTAAGGGTAGGCGCAGCCGTTGGTGTAACAAACGATACTATGGATAGAGTAGAAGCTTTAGTAGCATCAAATGTTGATATTCTTTCACTAGATACTGCTCATGGACATTCCGAAGGAGTACTTAAAACTGTAAAGGAGATTCGCAAGAAATATAGAAATGTTCAACTCATAGCTGGAAATATTGTTACGAAGGAAGCCGCACTGGAATTAGAGAGGCTGGGTGTTGATGCAGTTAAAGTTGGAATTGGTGCCGGTTCAATTTGTACAACACGAATTGTAGCCGGTGTTGGTGTTCCACAAATATCAGCTGTAATTGAAGTAGCAAATGCATTGAAAGGTAAAATTCCGGTAATTTCATATGGAGGCGTTAAGCAAACTGGCGATGTTGCAAAGGCTATTGCTGCCGGTGCCGATACTGT
>JBHEKZ010000056.1:0-7754 GCA_041859025.1 Melioribacteraceae bacterium
TGGCGGTGAAAATGGATTGGCCGGCTGGAAAATAACGTTAAGTATGGGTGCGGTTCAGATGACGGCACCAACCGGTGCAGATGGAAGTTATTGCTTTGATAATTTACAGGCCGGGACCTACATTATTTCTGAAACACAGCAAAGTGGATGGCAGCAAACTTATCCAATTAATCCGAACAATTATACTGTAACTATTACCCCCGGTCTTAATCTCATCGGAATTGATTTTGGGAACAAGGAAATTTTAAATCCAAATTGCACCGATTTCGAGAACAGTTCTTTGAACGGATGGCAGGCAAGTAATATTTCTACTACGTTTCAGCAAAACGGAACCAGCCATTACATACAAACAACCGATCAGGCGGGTGTATCTACATTTTATACTACTAGTAAACCTTTTACCGGCAATTGGACAAGTTTATTTTCAAACGGATGCGGGTCGCTCTGTTTTGATATTAATTTTATTTATGGCGGAGATGTTTATAATGGTGTAACTCCTCCACAAACATTAACTCCATACATAGTAATTGAAGGAGCGGGATTCAAAGCATCATTTGTGGTTACTCAATCAATTTCTGTTGGAGATGGATGGCATTCCTTCTGCGCACCTTTGAGTTTTTTAAATTCAGACGGAACTCTCCCTTCAAATTCTGATGGCTATTGGATTATGACGCTTGGTACCGCTAATGATTGGAATACACTTTTAACCAATGTTACAAAAGTCCGTCTTCTAGCTGATCCTACAAGTTACCAAAATGAAAAAATTGGATATGATAATATTTGCTTAAAGAATACCGGAGATTGCAACTCACCAACAAGACTCGGTTCCATTTGCGGAATTAAAATTCATGATAAAGATGGCGATGGTATAAAAGATTCGAACGAAGATGGAATTTCAAACTGGACAATAACTATTGCTAGTGGAACTGCTACTTATACCACCACAACAGATGCAAATGGAGAATATTGTTTTAGCAATTTGCCGGCCGGGACATATACAATTTCAGAAGAACATCGAACCGGATGGAGACAAGTATTTCCTCCAAATCCCGGAGTTCATACTATTAATTTATTGGCTGGACAAAATATTACCAATATCAATTTCTCTAATGTTGAAGATATCATGGTACGGCTCGGTTCAATATGCGGAATAAAATTTAATGATATAAATGGAGATGGCGATCAAGATCCGGGTGAATCGGGCTTGTCAAATTGGACTTTCCAACTTTCCGGTGCTGCTAATATGACAGCCATTACTGATGCCGGAGGTTATTTTTGCTTTACCAATTTAACGCCCGGTGATTACATTATTACAGAAGTAATAAAAGATGGATGGGATGTAACAACTCCAAATTCATTAGGGACTTATTCGGTAAATCTTTTACCCGGGCAAAACCTTGAAGGAGTATTGTTCGGTAACAAAGAAAAATTGGGTTCATTATGCGGTCTGAAATACAACGATTTGAACGGAAATGGTAGTCGGGATAGCGGAGAACCGGGATTACCTGGTTGGCAGATATCAGTTTCATCTCTTGGCTATACTTCAAGCGGTAATGCCGGTGGACCGACAATTAATTTGATAAGCACAATAGTTACTGATAAAGATGGAAACTATTGCTTCACCAATATTAAACCGGGTAGTTACATGGTAGGAGAAATTGCACAAAACGGATGGACTCAAACACAACCGACATCGTTTATTTATGAAATAACTCTTACATCCGGGCAAAATATAAATGGACTAAATTTTGGCAATAAGCAAGATGTATCGGTAAGGCTTGGCTCTATTTGCGGAATTAAATTTAACGACAAAGATGGAGACGGAGAACAAGATCCGGATGAATTGGGAATTCCAGACTGGCCAATAAGCATTGGAGGTCCAATAGATATGACTGTTGTAACTGATAAAAATGGAAAGTTCTGTTTCGAAAATTTACTGCCGGGTGAATACAAAGTTGGCGAACAATTTCGTTCTGGCTGGAGGCAGACTAAACCCTCTACAAACTTCTATATCATTCAGCTTACATCCGGGCAAAATATTACTGATGTAAAATTTGGAAATACGCAAGATGAGAAAGTACAACTCGGCTCTATTTGCGGGACTAAGTTCAATGATAAGAATCGTGATGGAAGACAGGTGAGTGGTGAATTAGGAATCGCTAATTGGACTATCTATCTAGAAGGCCCAATGAATTTAACCGCGGTTACAGATGATAATGGCAATTTTTGTTTTTATGGATTGATTCCAGGTACATACATTGTTAGAGAAGAAAATAAAACCGGATGGAGACAAACTAAACCTTCATCAATTACTTATACTTTAGAAATAACAAACGGTACAAACTTTTCCGGAATTGATTTCGGTAATACCCAAGATCCCACAGTTACACTTGGATCAATCTGCGGAATGAAATTCAACGACTTGAATGGCGACGGCAAAAAGCAAGATAATGAACCGGGAATTCCAAATTGGACAATCAACTTATCCGGTACTATGAATTTAACTACTACTACTGATTCCAAAGGATATTTCTGTTTTGAAAAATTAAGTCTTGGTCGTTACACTATTTCTGAAGTACATAAAGATAAATGGATTCAAACCGCACCTTCAACTGGTGTATTCACTATTGAACTTACTGAGGATCGGAATCCTGATGATCTATATTTTGGAAATAAAGAAGATGTGGCAGTGCGGCTAGGTTCTATTTGTGGAATGAAATTTAATGACAAAGATGGAAATGGTAGAAAAGATTCTGGTGAATATGGAATTCCTAACTGGCAAATTAATATCGGCGGTCCCGTTGATCGGAGTGTTAAGACCGATAAGAATGGTGAATTCTGTTTTGCAGATTTACCTCCGGGAACTTATTTAATAAAAGAAGAACCTCAAACAAATTGGGTGCAAACATTTCCAGTGTCTCCTGGTTCCTATACTGTTCAGCTTTCTTCTGGACAAAGTCTTGCAGATTATAATTTCGGGAATAAATATGAACCTAAGGTTGGATGTGTGCAGCCACCAGGTGGAATGGTTGCATGGTGGTCTTTAGATTTATCATCGCGAGAAAAAAGACAAGACCTTGCCGGATTCAATAATTCAGGGACTATGATAAACGATCCTTTACAAGTTGCTGGAAAGGTTTTGGGCGCTCTTCAGTTTGATGGCATTGATGACTATGTAGAAGTTGCCGATCATGCAGAACTTAACTTTGGTACCGGCAATTTTTCATTTGATGCTTGGATTAAAACAAATGCTAACGTTGGAGTTCAGGTAATTGTAGATAAGAGAAAAGGGTATAACATTGGTTATTCATTTTTCCTTAATGATGGATACCTTAGCTTGCAGTTAGCAGATGGTTCCGGATTTTTCGGTTATACAAACTATGCTTCACCGGTTTTTGTAGCCGACGGTAACTGGCATCATATAGCAGTTACTGTTACTCGATCGAGTAACCAAGGGATTCTTTTTTATCTTGATGGTGTACCGACACAATTCGGGAATCCTACATCTCATCCAAACACACTTGATAATACAGATAATCTAAGAATAGGCAGAAATTCTGCCGCTGGTAGTAATGATCCAATAGGAACATTCAAAGGAATACTTGATGAAATAGAATTGTTCAACCGAGCATTAACAAAAGAAGAAATCGTTTCAATATTTAATGCCGGAAGTGCCGGAAAGTGCAAGCCTAGTATATCTGTTGGTTCGGTATCCGGTGTTCTATGGCACGATGCAAATTATAACCGTGTAAAAGATCCTAATGAAGTTGTATTAACTAAATGGCCGGTCTTGTTGAATGGGCCATCACTAGTTCAGGTTGAAACAGACGACAAAGGTAATTTCCATTTTGCAGATTTAAATCCGGGCGATTATACGCTATCAGTCGCGGCTCAAAACAATTGGTTTACTACTTTTCCAAATAATGGCAGCTACCAATTTAAATTAGAAGAGGGGCAAACATTAGATGCACTTCATTTTGGATTTGCTAACGATCCTTGTCTTACCGGAGTGAAAACATGGTCTATAATTTCAAACATGGGTGATGTACATGCATTGACTTCTGTCGGATCAAATATTTACGCGGGTGGATCATTTAATGGAATGGGTGGAGTAAGTGGTGCAAATAAAGTAGCCAAATGGGATGGTCAAAACTGGAGCGCTCTTGGTTCCGGATTGAACACAACTGTTCATGCAATTGTAGGGATGGGTGGAGAAATTTATGTTGGTGGTGGACCTTCATCCAGTTCCGGTATGGTAAGTAAATGGAACGGAACCAGCTGGTCATCACTTGGTAGTGGAATGAATGGATGCGTTCGTGCTCTTGCATTTTTGGGAGGCGCGTTATATGCCGGCGGAGAATTTACAACAGCTGGTGGTGTCTCCGCAAACCATATCGCTCGTTGGGATGGTTCCAGTTGGCAGCCGGTTGGAAGTGGATTTAATAGTAATGTACGTGTTCTAAAAGAAATAGGTGGTAAACTTTATGCCGGTGGAGACTTCACAAGTGTAAATGGTGTGAATGCAAATCGTATTGCAATATGGGATGGAACCAACTGGTCAACGCTTGGAACCGGATTAAACAATTCAATATATGCGCTTAATGCAATTGGGCAGGATATTTATGTCGGTGGAAATTTTTCTACAGCCGGAGGTGTAAGTGCCAAATGTATAGCTAAATGGAATGGTACAAGTTGGTCTTCCTTAGGAATTTCAATAATTGGCATTGTAAATGCTATCGCAGTTATTGGTCAAGATCTCTATTTGGGCGGATCTTTTACAACTGTAATTGGCGGTGTAAATGCACATTTTGTAGTTAAATGGGATGCCTTAAATTCTTCTTGGCTGAACCTATCTGTCGGAATAGGCGGTGATCAGTATGCACTAACAACAGTTGGTACGGATCTCTATTCCGGTGGTTTTAACCGGGCTTGGAAATACTCATGTCGTGTTAATACCACTTCAATCGGTGAAGAAAAAACCAATGATGAGCTGCCTCAGAAGTACCAGCTTTCACAGAATTTTCCTAATCCGTTTAATCCAACTTCAACAATCAGATACAACATTGCGAGCGCTGGATTTGTAAAAATTAGTGTATACGATATTCTTGGCAGAGAAATAAGGGTACTGGTTAATGAGGAGAAGAATCCCGGTCACTATGAAATACTTTTCGATGCTAGAGAATTATCAAGCGGAGTTTATTTCTATACGATTAGAACCAGAGATTACACTCAAAGCAAAAAAATGATCTTATTGAAATAATATTATTAATGCCTCTTAGAATTTCTAAGAGGCATTTCTTCTGCGAAAATCTTCGTACTTCAAACCAAAACTAACTGCAATATTTTCAATCTAATCTTGGTTATCAAAGCCAACTACTATATTTTTTGAATCGAAATATCATTCACAAAAACCCAGGTGTTAAATGAAAAAACTAAATTTAGCGTTGCTATTTATAATGCTCTTCGCACTTGTGCTTCCATCAAATGCACAAGTAAAATTAGATACTGTGAAGACGCAAAAGTATGATAATGGAAAAATGTGGCCGTTCGATTACCCGCCGGTAGATTACTTGAAAGAAACATACGATATGAAAACCGATGAAGCTTGGTTCGAAGATGTTCGCCTTTCGGCTCTTCGTTTGCCGGGTTGTACCTCTTCTTTCGTTTCAGAAGATGGGTTAATGATGACTAATCACCATTGCGCAAGAGGCTTGCTAGACAGATTGAAAAAGGAAGGTGAAGATTTGGTGAAGGATGGTTTCTTTGCTAAGACTTTAGCTGATGAAAGAAAAATTCCTAATTACTATGCAGACCAATTAGTGATGATCAAAGATATCACTGCTGAAATTCAAACTGCTGCAAACACCGGCGCAACTATTGCTGAAAAAGTAGCAAGCAAAAAGGCTAAGATTAAAGAACTGACCGAGAAGTATCAGAAAGAAACTGGTTTGATCTGTCAGATAGTACCTCTATATAATGGTGGCAAGTTTTCACTTTATGGCTACAAGCGCTACACAGACATTCGCTTGGTTTTCTCGCCTGACATGCAGATTGCTTACTTCGGCGGCGATTTTGATAACTTCACCTATCCGCGTTACAATTTAGATTGTACATTTTACCGCGCATACGAAAATGACAAGCCGGTTAAATCAACAAACTATTTCAAATTCTCATTCGATGGAATTAAACCTGGCGAGCCAATCTTCACAGTTGGAAATCCTGGTACTACAAACAGATTAAAAACTTTATCGCAGTTAGAATATGCCCGCGATATAGCATATAGAAATAACGCCTTCATGTTCGATTCATACTATTATGCTCTTGATGATTTGAAGAAAGAAGATCCATCACGTACCAAAGAATTGGAAGATCTGCGTGTTAACTTAGGTAACAGCCAAAAAGTTATTGCTACCACACTCAAGGGTTTGCAAGATCCTTATGTACACGCAAAGAAAATGGATTTTCAAAAGAAGCTGCAAGAAGCTGTATGGAACAATTCGGAATTAAAAGAGCAGTATGGAAAAGTTTGGGAAAATATTGATAAGACAAGAGCGGAAATGCGCAAGGTAGCGCCTCAAATGGCTGCTTTAGGTATGGCTCAGAATTTTGGTTTCGGTTCAAAATATTTTGCGATGGCAAAATCATTAAATGATCTTGTAAAAGAATTGCAGAAACCGGAAGATCAGCGCTCAGCAAAATTCAAAGCCGCAAAAATTGACTCTACTTTAGAATCAATGTTTCCGGAAAAAGTTGATGAACTTTTAGAGAATACGAAATTGTGGATTGACGTTGAATACATGGCATTAAATCTTGGAAAAGATGATCCGCTTGTTAAAAAACTTTCCGGTGGAAAGAGCGGAAAAGCAATTGCAGAATACTTGCTGGATAATTCAATCTTTGGCGATAGAGATGATGTAATTGATTTAGCCAAAGAAGGTGCAGATGCAATTATGAAATCGGAAGATCCTCTATTAGTCTATGTTAGAGAAGCAGATAAGAGAATGCCAGGTTTACAAAAACAAGCTCAAGAAATTACAGATACAGAAAACATCTATGATGATATGCTTGGTCAAGTTATTGTTAAAGTACATAACACAGAATTACCACCCGATGCTAACTTTACTTTAAGATTGAGTGACGGAACTTTGAAACCATTTGAATACAATGGAACAGTAGCTCCGGATTTCACAACATTCTATGGAATGTATGACCGTTATAATTCATTCAGAAAACAATATCCTTGGGATTTACATGAACGTTGGGCGAAAGTACCAAGCGGTTTGGATTTGGCTACACCATTCAATTTTGTTTCTAACAATGATATTGTTGGCGGAAACAGCGGAAGTGCTGTAATCAACAAAAACGCAGAAGTTGTTGGCTTAGCTTTCGACGGAAACATCGACAGCATTATTGGTAACTATATTTACATTCCATTTAATAACAGAATGGTTGCGGTAGATTCACGCGCAATGGTTCATGCAATGGAAGAAGTTTATGATGCCGATAGAATTGCAAAAGAATTAAGAAACGGAAAACTAGATCAGTAATTAGTATAAAGCTCAGTTGTGATAAAGAGACCGAAGTTATTCGGTCTCTTTTGTTTTAAACCAGTTGCTGACTACCAATGTTTAATATCAGTCAAGGTGGCGTGTAAGTAATTTGCCAATTCAACAAAACCCAAAAAACCAAGGTGTTCTATGAATTACCAGTTCTACATGAGGAAGATGATATCCTTATCGCTTCTGCTCGCATTA
>JBHEKZ010000209.1:0-12528 GCA_041859025.1 Melioribacteraceae bacterium
ACTGTTTCAAGATAGTTTTTAATAGGAGTTAACCGTGTTGAGAATTTTAGCGACTTAACTAGTCCGGGGAATTCTGCTTTTATTTCTGCTTCAATCTTATCTTTACTTTTTTCCAGTGAAGTTTGAATCAATTGATAATACTCATTGCTCTCACCTAAGGGCAAATTGAAGAAAAGCTGAAGTACATTATCTTCACCATCATAATTTCTGAAATAAAATCTTTCATGATCAACATTCACAATAGAACCTTCGTATCTGGTAGCCCATTCCGGATTATTGTCATATTTAACAACTCCGGGATTTGCCTTTCCGTAAATCTCTTTGACTAAGGCAAGCATGTCCTTTGTGTTAAAATTTCCGATCACGCTTAGAATCATATTGTTTGGAACGTAGTAGTTTTTGTAAAATGAATTCACCGCATCCCGGTTCATCGATTGTATTGTAGAATATGTACCAAGAGTTGAGAGTGACAGCGCATGTCCTTGGTATAGCACCGACAATGTATTACGCTCAAGTTGCTCAGAAGGGTTTACCAAACTTTTCGAAATTTCTTCAAGTACAATTCCTTTTTCCTTATCAAACTTTTCCTGCAGCAGTGTTGAATTGAAAAGCATATCAGCTTGAATTTCCATTCCTTTACGAATATTTTCACTAGGAGTAACCATCATAAAATTTGTATAATATTCGGTAGTGCTTGCATTATTGTAGCCTCCAATCATATCTACCTCATCATATAGCTGCTTTTGATTCCGGCTTGCGGTACCGTTAAAAAGCAGGTGCTCAAGCATATGGCTCATTCCGCTGGTCGAGAACGTTTCGTATGCCGAACCAACCTTAATTATCATATTGACACCAATCATAGGCAAAGCTGGGTTTTCAATAAGCAAGACTCTGATTCCATTGTCAAGTTCGTGAATTGAAACACCTTTAGGAACCGATTGAGAGTTATATAAGCTAATTTCCTTATTAGTATTGTTTTGGCTTTTGATTGATGATACAACAAATAGCAGTATTGTAATAATCTGTACAGCTGAAATATATTTTCTCTTAAACATTTTGAGAACTCCGGTAATTATTTATTTGTGCTTAGTATCTTAATTCCAATTTAATAGGTTTCATCTCTTTGACCAAGAGCAAGATTATTTTTTTGAAAAATGGAATGGGCAAAAATTGCTGGGAATGTGTCTTAAAAAAGCAGTTTTATAATGAACTGATGGGTAAGGTAAAAGAAAACTTACTTCCTGCTCCAACTTTACTTTCTGCAAAAATTTTACCGCCGTGAAGCTCAATGAATTCTTTACACAAGATCAATCCTAATCCGGTCGTAGGTTCTCCGCTTGTTCCCTTTCTTCCCGTTTTTTCTCCAAGCTTAAATAACAGATGAAGCTCACTTTCGGAAATACCTATACCGTTATCTGAAATCTTCACCATAATCATTTTTTCAGTGGAAAGAATTTCTGTTTCAAGTTCAACTCTGCCCCCTCTTTCAGTGAATTTAATTGCGTTGGAAAGTAAATTTCGAAGCACTGTATTGATCATTTTTTCATCTATCATTACATAAGTATTCTTTTTTGCATTACTAATAATTTCAATCTCTTTCTGCCTTGCACTATCTTGAATTAAATTCAAGTTTTCCTCTATTAACGTATAGATATCGTATTCTTTTTTATCAATGGTAATACCTCCTTGTTGTGTAGTAGCCCAATCAAGTAGATTGTTCATTAATTGATAGAGGTTAGCTACCGAAGAATATAAACTTTTGCTGTACTTACTCAGTTTCGAGGCGGGCATCTCTTCACCGCTCTGAGACATAATTTCAGTTAGTGTAAGTACACTGCTAATTGGGCTTCTTAAATCGTGTGCGATAATTCTAAAAAATTTATCTTTAGAAGCGTTGCTCTCACTCAACAACTTAGCTTGCTCTTGAATAAAAAGCGTCTGTCTTTTCAGTTCATCATTTTGTGTGGTTATTTCCCGTGTACGTTTTGTTACTAATTCCTCAAGTATCAGATTTCGTTTTCTTAGACTGCGAGAATATTGCTGCATCAAGAGGTAGACAATTAAAATTAACAACAGTCCATAGAATATAAAAGCATAAATTGTTCTATACCAAGGGGGGAGAACTTTGAAATTATAATAGATCGTTTTCGTCCACTTGCCTTCAGGGCTTTGTGCCCTTAAACAAAATGTGTAGTTACCCTCGAAGATATTTCCGTATACAGCAGCAGTTTGTTTAGTTACCGGTCCCCAATTATCATCATAACCCTCAAGTTTGTATTGATAGTTAACGAGATTTGGATTACTTGGTACTATTGCCGCAAATTCAAAAGTCAGATGGTTTTTATTATGCGGCAAAACTAGATTTCGGGGTAAGGGATAAAATTTATCAATACCATCAAATTCAATACTCGAATAGTCTGAATATACCACATCACTAGAAGAATTAGTTTTTACGAAATTTTTATTTCTTATTCTATTTAACTCTCTCCAGTCGATATTCCTCTCGTTAACTTTAATGTTTTGAAGAAATAACGACGGAACATTCTCATTTCTTCGAATTGATTTATAGTCAAACCTAATTAGTGCCGCTTTATTATCTCCATTGCCAATCCAGATTACCCCATACTTATCAAGCAGCATTCCTTTTTGCCCTGCATTTACGTCTCTGATATTATAACCTGTTTTCTGGCTGTAAATTTCAAAAATTGGCTCGCTTTTATTCCATCCAGCCAGTACACTTAAACCTTGATTTGTTGCGAAAAAAATTCTTCCCTCTTTATCCTCAAGTATCTGTCCTACTGTATTATCACTCAATCCATTTTTTGTTGTGTAATTATAGAATCTTTGTCCATCATATTTATTTATACCATTCCCATCTGTTCCAAACCAAATGTTTCCATTTCTATCTTCACAAACGCTAAAAACGTAATTTCCAATTAAACCATCTTTTTCAGTAAAGTTTTTAAATACTTTACCATCATATTTGGTAACTCCGTTTGCAGTTGCAAACCAGAGATTGCCTTTGGAATCTTCAATCATACTCAAAATCGTATTGCTGTTGAGTCCATTCTTAGTTGTGTAGGTAATGAACTTTGATCCATTAAACTTGCTGATTCCACCACCCGCTGTACCAAACCAGATTGTTCCACTCTTATCTTCATGAATACAATTTACCCGGTCATCAGCCAACCCTTCCTTAACAGTATAATTGATAAATTTTGAACTGCCAAATGGAAGTTTACTTACGCCGCCTCCGTTACTGCCGAACCAAATATTTCCTCTACCGTCCTCATAAATACTCTTTACATCATTATATGCTAGACCATTTTTTACATTATAATTTTTAAAGATAGTTTTGCTGCCACTTGATACTTGAGACCAGTCAAGTTTACTTATTCCATTTCCATAAGAGCCAAACCAATAATTTCCCTCCCTATCTTGCAAAATACTGAATACGAAATCGGCTGCTAATCCTTGCTTTACGGTATAAGAAATTAAACTGGAGCCTTGGTAATTACAAATTCCACCTCCGTGAGTACCGAACCAGACATGCCCGCTTCTGTCTTCTGTAATACAAAAGACAAAGTTGTTCGGAAGCCCCTGCTCATTTGTAAATTTCGAAAAGTTTTTACCATCGTATCTTATAACCCCAGCCCCTCTTGTACCAAACCATAAGTTCCCACGGCTGTCTTTGAAAGAATTCCAGATTAGCATACTTTCATGGGGCCCCTCAAACTCATACTTAGTGAATATCTTCCCATCATATGAACATATCCCGCCACCCATCGTCCCTATCCATACCATGCCAAAATTATCTTCAATGATTGAGAATACATCGTTAACTGGTAGTCCATTATTAACATCGATTGTCTCAAATCTTTTCCCATCAAAAATTGATATTCCGCCCCCAATCGTACCAAGCCATATTCTATTTTTTTTGTCAATATAAATTGATCTAACTACATCGCTAGCAAGTCCATCTTTTTTTCTTAACGTACTGAACTTTGTCCCATCATATTTACTAACTCCCCCCCCATATGTCCCAAACCATAAATTTCCACTTTTATCTTCTGCTATACTTAGAATACTGTTGTTTTCTAAGCCGTTAGTTTTATTATAGGAAGTAAATGTTAAGCCGTCAAATTTGGTAATACCGCGCCTATTAGTTCCAAACCAAAGGTTACCTTTTGAGTCTTCAAGCATGCTTAAGACTACATTTCCGGCTAAGCCGTTTGCAGTCGAAAAAGTGGTAAACGATTTTCCATCATATCTAGTTACACCACCTCCGTAAGTTCCAAACCAAAGATTACCAAACCGGTCGGTCATACTGCTAGCTATCCCGCTTAAAGCCAGACCGTCATCGGCAGTATAAGTTTTGAAGTAAGATAGGCCGCCAAAATCGCCATTATATAGCTTTGTCTTCTGGCCAAAGTTTACCTGAAACATTAATAGAGATATTAATGCAATGATTAGTTTAATATTCTTTTTAGTAAGCAACATTATTAAAAAACAGAAATATTAATCCCTTCCCTTATAGTTAAGCAAAATATTACGCTTTATCATCGAGAATTTGGAGGTAAAATTAAATTGTATTTGCAAATGCCTATTCATTTTGCCGATTATTTGTTCCATTGTAAAATCGGTTTTGCTCATGATTTTTCGCCATTCATTCTTAAGAAACAATTTGATCTCTTTTAGAGACGATTAAGTTCTTTGGTGTTATACAATTCAATAATGAGATTCTTTATTGATTTAGATTTAATTTTACTTTTTTGTCTGAATTCTGAGCAAACTGAATTTCGCTCTTTTTAAAAGTGCACTCCGGAACTCATACCTTCTAGTATTTGAGTCATTTCAATAGCACATTTAGCATACTTATAACTATAAACAATTTATTCCATATTATGTATATATCAGAGTAATTTATTAATATATTTTGCAAAAGCAGGAAATGGAATTATCAGCAAATCTTATTAACTTAATTATAGAAATTTTGTTACAACAAATATTTTTTTATGATACCTTGAAAATTAAGAGAGCTATGAAAATTGCATTTTTCTTTTTATTAGTCATTTATGGAAGTATTTTCTCCCAGACCGAAAATTGGGTTCCAGTTTTTTCTGATGAAGATAAATCTTCGTTTATTAATTCAATAGGGTTAGATGCTTATCCAGAAGGCGATATTTTTGTTTGGTCTTTAGATGAGTTAAAAAAACCTCTAGTTATGGAAGAGATAGATGAAAAAATATTTTATGTAAAATCTTATTACATGATAAGCAGAGAATACCAAAGATATAGTTTGGTAGAAATTATTTATTACGATAGAGATAAGAACGTTTTGAAATCGTATAGGTATGAACATAAATATGAAAAGCCGGAATTCAAGTACACTTCTCCGATACTTAAGAAATCGGAGCTTGAAAATATTTTAGCGAAAAGCGAAGAGATTATCGCTTCAGCAAAAACTCAATAACTTATCCCCTCCTTCAAAATTGCAACTCCGCCTATCTGATTCATTTGTTCGAGTATGTGGTTTTTTCTATTTATCAAATACCCGGTTGGCCGGCGCGGATTTCGTTTCTTTGGATTTGGTAAAATAGCAATTATTGTGGCAGCTTCAGACGCATTTAGCTTGATAGCCTTTTTCTTATAATATACTTTTGCCGCACTTTCAATACCGAATACCCCATTACCCATTTCTGCTATATTTAGATAGACTTCTAGAATTCTCTCTTTACTCCAAAGCAGTTCCATCAATAAAGTGTAGTATGCTTCAAATCCTTTACGAACAATAAGCTTAGTATTCCAAAGAAAAAGATTTTTTGCTACTTGCATAGAAATTGTGCTTGCACCCCGTACTCTCTTACGTCTTGTGTTTTCCTTCATTGCTTTTTCAATCTGCTGAAAATCAAAACCGAAATGCTCGAAGAACATTTGGTCCTCGGAAGCTATTGCAGCTAAAGGTACATACCTAGAAACATTTTGAATAGCTACAGATTTTTGCAGCGGTTCCGACCAGGAAAAAAGTCCGGCAAAAGAGTCGGAATCAGCGAAGATAAATGATGTAGCCGGCGGATCGATAAATCTAAAGAATATAAAGAGAAAAATGACGAAAGCGGTATAGATTAGTGCGAATGACGCAATAAACTTTATGAATCCCAGAATCTTTTTCATTATTTTTTTAATTAATTATGGATTTGTATCAAAATTCAGCTATATCCTCAAGTCTAATCTGAGAACTTCACATGGAAATCGAACTTAAACTATTGAATTACTGTTGTTAGAGTAAGAATAAGTTATGATAGATTCAAATATTTGTTAAATTACTAATTATCAAAACAGGAGACGCAAAATGATATCAGAAAAAATGCAAAAAGCCTTAAACGATCAGATTAATGCAGAAATTTTTTCTTCATATTTGTACTTATCAATGGCTGCATATCTTGAATCGCAAAATTGGAGCGGTATGGCCGCATGGATGAAAGCACAATCTGGCGAAGAATATGGCCATGCGATGAAAATTTACGGTTATTTGAATGAAGTAGACGGCACTGTAGTTTTAGAAGCCATTGAAAAACCACAGTCTGCTTGGTCCGATCCAAAAGTTGTATTTCAAGAAGCTCACAAACATGAACTTTATATTACTAAGAGAATTAATGATTTAGTAGGACTTGCCATTGAAGAGAAAGATTACGCTACCAATCTATTTCTAAATTGGTTTGTAACCGAGCAAGTTGAGGAAGTTGCTACAGTTACTCAAATCAACAATAAATTTGCTTTGATTGGAGACAACAAGACATCCCTCTTCCTCTTAGACAGAGAATTGGGCATGCGTGCCGGAAAGTAAAAAGCGCATATTTTGCAAAAAGGCGAGATTTCTCGCCTTTTTTTTAAAGAAAATTTTTACAAAATGGGATTTTTTACTACATTTGGCGACCAAAAATGAATGAGGTTTATTAAAATGGCAAGAAAATGTCAGTTAACTGGAGTTGGTCCGGCAAGTGGCAACAACGTATCGCATGCTCATAATAAAACCAAGAGACGCTTTCTACCTAACTTACAAAAGAAGAGAATCTGGGTTAAAGAATTAAATAAATTCGTTACAGTTAAAGTTACGGCCAGCGCATTAAGAACTCTTTCCAAAAACGGAACTGCCGAAATTGCAAAGTTAGTTCATCAAGGGAAGATCAAATCCCATTAAGTTTTAGAAAATCAAAACCCTCTTTCGAGGGTTTTTTGTTTTAAACATCCATCAGAATTGCTTCTTTTCTTCTTCAACAATATTTTGCTTCCGCATTTTAAGAAAGGATTCCAAATTGAAACCATCCTTGTTGTTTTTAGCAGCTTGTATTTTTCTATCGTCTATTGATTCTGTCTATTCTCAGACTAATTCCGAAATAGCTGATAAGATTACCCGCGCTTCTCTTCTCGAAGCAAAGGGATATAAATGGCTGAAAGAACTTTGTGAAATTGGTCCGCGGCTTAGCGGATCGGATAATTCCATGAAGGCAATCAAGTGGGCAAAAACTAAAATGGAAAAAGCCGGCTTTGATTCGGTTTGGCTTCAGTCCGTTATGGTTCCCCACTGGGTCAGAGGTAATAGGGAGAAAGGACGCATATCTCGTTCAAATGAATTTGCAAATAGACATTTAACAATTACAGCATTAGGCGGAAGCGTTGCAACTTCATCTAAAGGAATTTCAGCAGAAGTTATTGAAGTCAAAAGTCTGGATGAAGCATCTAAGCTTGGAGATAAAGCTAAAGGCAAAATAATTTTTTACAACCGCCCTTTTGATAACGGTTTGGTAAGCACTTTCGAAGGTTATGGGAAAGCGGTTGACCAAAGATCTGATGGAGCAATTGAAGCGGCAAAGAATGGCGCTGTTGCTGTGCTGGTTCGTTCGGTTCAGGCCAGCTATGATAATTTTCCACATACAGGATCGGTTAGATACAAAGATGGAGTTACCAAAATTCCCGCAGCGGCAATAAGCGTTATCGACGCGGACTTTCTTAGTCAAGCACTTTCTAAAGAACCAACTCTTAAAGTATCAATCCAACTGGATTGTAAAACTTTGCCCGATGCTCAATCATATAATGTAATTGGAGAACTAAGAGGCTCTCAAAAACCAAACGAAGTTATTGTAGTAGGCGGACACTTTGACAGCTGGGATAAAGGTTGCGGCGCTCACGATGACGGTGCTCCTTGCATTCAATCTATGGAAATACTTGATCTCTTTAAAAGATTAAACATAAAACCCAAAAGGACTGTCAGATGCGTGCTCTTCATAAATGAAGAGAATGGCTTAAAAGGTGGAATTGAGTATGGAAAATTTGCCACATCATCAAAAGAAACACATTTAGCGGCAATTGAAACTGACCGAGGCGCCTTTTCTCCCAGAGGATTTAATGTAACAACCGATTCGATAGCTTATAATAAACTCCAGAATTGGCTGCCTATACTAAATAAGGCTAAAATTGATTGGATTCGCAAAGGAGGAAGCGGCGCAGACGTTGGACAAATTAAAAATGCCAAAGCTTTATTCGGCTACATACCGGATGATCAGCGTTATATGGATGTTCATCATTCGGCTACAGATGTTTTTGAAACCGTTCATCCCCGTGAAATGCAGCTTGGCACAGCTGCAATGGCTTTATTAGTTTATCTGCTTAGCGAAGAAGGATTATAAAAAGAAAGAGACACTTTGAAGTGTCTCTTTTCTTTGTTGTAAAATGTAACTTTTTACCTTCTGTTTCTTTCTCCCGAATTTCTCTGACGTTCTGTTGTATCCCGTCCGGAATTTTGATCTCTTCCATCTGGCGAAGTTTTTTCCGGAGGCTTACGCTCTTTTGTAGGTTTCGTTTGTTCCGGTGGAAGCGGTTGAGGATGAATAGGTACCGGAACTTCAATTATTATCGGCTGGGGAATAACTACCGGATCGGGCTCGCGTATTATAACAACTGTTTCTCTATTACTTGGAGGTATGAACGCGATGCAGGCGGTTAAAAACTGAGAAATAAAAATAATTGCGGTTATGCATATTAGTTTTTTCATTATCTCACCTCTTAGAAAAGATAAAAAAGAGAGACACATTTCTGTGTCTCTTTTATTCACTAATTATTTAGCGTCTTCTTTCAACCGAGCGGGATTCGCTTCTGCTTTCCGATCTTGAATTGCTCTCTCTTCTGCTTTCGCGTCTTTCAACAGAAGGTTCTCTGCGCGATTCAACTTTTCTTTCTCTTTCAGCACGGTTTTCCGATTGCTGTCTTTCAAACGCGCGGCTTCTTTCTGTTGCTGCTTCTCTTTTCTGTACTTCTCTGCGTGATTCTTCTTCCCGCTGACGATTAATTTCTTGCTGCTGAGATTCTCTCTTTCTTAATTCTTCTCTCTGGCGGTTAACTTCTCTCTGTTCTGATTCCCGTTTCTGAATTTCTTCTCTCTGACGATTCAGTATTCTTTCGGAAGTCTCCGGAGATTTTTCAATACTTCTTGGTTCATCATTTCGAACTCTTTCTCTTCCAGAGATTGCATCGCGCGATCTTTCATTCTGAGATTCAAAATTTCTATCTGTAATTCTTGGTGTAGTAATCTTTTCCCTTTCTAAAGAAAGACTTCTTTCGCTTCGTTTGATCTCAAATTTATCATCGTTTCTTACACGTCCAACTTCACTATCGGATGGTCTGTATGTGTAAACTCTTTCGTTATCTCTAGATCGTAAACGATTGTATTCTTCTCTGTCGTTAATTGATCTGATCTCACGCTCTGCAACTCTGTAGCCTCCTCTTTTCTCAACAAAACTGCGATCAATTCCTCCGTTAACTATTCTGTCACGATCGTAGTAGTAATTATTGCGGTATTTGGTTCTGTCGAATATTCTCGAAATTCTTCTATGATCGAGTAGATAATAATCTAACCTGGAATCGCAGAATCTTCTGTAAGGAACAAAATTCCACCAGCGGTAACTTGAGTTCCAGCCGATTGAGAATCTTATACCGAAATCGATATGGAACGATGCGTATGGAGGTAGCGGTGCCCAGCCAATGTAATCATTATCATAACGCCATTCTACCCATGCCGGTCCCCATTCATAATCCGGAATCCAGATCCAGCCGTAGTAATCATCATCGTACCAGCGGCCGTAATGGTAAACTGCCCAACCGAATGGCTCGTAGGAATCCCAATACCAGCCGTTATGTGTCCAGTTCCAGCGTCCGTTTGCATAAGGGCGCCAGTTTCTTTCTATTAGCGAAGGTCGCCAGGCATAAATATCGGCCTCTAATTCTATCCATTCACCGTAAGGACGAAGAGATGAATAGAAAAAGTTGAACGATACTCCGGGACGGGGCTTTGCCAGTAATTCCGATCCGGCAATAAAAAATATTGCGAAGAGTATTAATAATGTCTTTTTCATGACTGACCTCTTTTGATGTTCTGTATTCCATATTCCAAAGTATATGCCAAAGAAAAACGTTATTTTTTGATCATTCTTAGGTGAATTTTCGCATGCTGTCTATTCTTCTCTACACTGTTGACAAGAACTTGGACAGAATCGTTTAACGAATTTTCACATCTTATACATAGTGCACTAATTTTGACATGACAAAGGAAAGGTTTATGGGAAGCTTATTAATAGAAAAGCTGCCGAACAGCGGTTTAGATTACGAAGAATATTTTGAACAGTTTAAGATAAAGTCGGAACTGGAAGATTTTTCTGCTTATCCTGCAGAAGAGCATGAACACTTGCAGCTTGCTAAATTAAACTTTCAGCGAAGCAGCAGAATACATAAAACTTTTAAGCCGCTTGAAGAAATTAAACTTGTGCTTGCTAAAATAACAGAGCCGCAAACATGGATGATCATTTCGGAAGACTGGTGCGGCGATTCAGCACAGAACATTCCTTACATTATTGAGCTTGCAAAGCTTAATTCCAAGATTAATGTAAAAATTATTCAGCGCGATAAGCATCCTGAGATTATTGATTTATACTTAACAAACGGTACTAGAAGCATTCCCAAGCTGGTTGCATTTGATGCTGACGGCAATGAATTGTTTCAGTGGGGACCACGCCCTAAACAGGCGGCAGAACTTGTTGCTAATCTTAAAGCAGAAGGAAAAAGCAAAACAGAATTTCTTGAGCAGCTGCACCTATGGTACGGAAGAAACCGGGGCGCGGAAATTCAGAAAGAAATGCTCGAGTTAATTGTACACAGTACTGTTAACGATCGTAACTAAATGGAAAGCTGAGTACAATTTTTGCATCTACTGCTTCCCCTTTTTTTGTAGCCGGCGTAAACTTAGACTGCTTTAGCGCGTTTTCAACAAGCTGATCGCAGCCGTAGCCTATTCCTTCTATAATTTTTGTTTGTGTCAAAGTGCCGAACTTATCTACAAATCCCTCAAAGATAATCATGCCCCGCAGTTTTAAACCTCTTGCCACAGTCGGTATCTGGAATCTGGAATAAATTGTTTCAAGATCATCTTCCGGACGCGGGCATCTGTCAGCTTCGCACAAAACCGAAAGATGTTCTTCAAACTTTCTCTTTTCCGGTTCAGTAGCTTTTGCAATTTCTTCTTTCTTAATCTCTGCAACAGGTTCTTTTACTTTCGGAAGTCTAAACTCCAGCGCAAGTTCAATTTCGGAACGGAAGGGCTCACCGTTTTTAGTCGCCGCCGCAAATTTCGATTTCTTAACCGCGTCTATTGCGGCTTCATCGCACCCTAACCCGATTCCCTTTTTGACAACAGCGTTTACAGCATTGCCCTGTTCATCAATAGTTGCAAGAAGAACAACCTCTCCCTCTAAACCGAAACTCTTGGCATGTTCAGGATAAACTATTTTGTTTTGAATTGCTGTAATGCCTTCAATAGGTAAAGCTTTTGTAAACACATCCGCCTGTTTAACTATTTCATTTTTGGGCTCAGGCTTAACTTCATTGTTTTCAGCAAGCAATGGTTCGTCCTGATTTTCAAAATACTGCCGATTAATAGCCAAACCGTTATCGTAAGAAATGATGTTTAATAACTGCCCTCTTTCCGAATACTGCTTTTTATCACCATCCAGAATACCATTCTTAACAAAATATTCTTCTTTTAGAATTCCGCTGCTGTAATAACTGCGTATCCATCCGTTTAATATACCGCGACTGTAGTTCTTTTCCTCTTTCAGCTTGCCGTTTTCGTGATATGACAATGCCGGACCGTCCAGTATATCGTTAACATAAGAGAGTTCGCTTTTGATTGTTCTATCGGGATAATATGATTTGATAACACCATTCTGAGAATAGCTGTATGAAGCTGTAATTATTATGAGCAGAAAAAAGATTTTTTCACAATTCGCACTGATTTTATTTTTCAAAATTTAGGAAATTTCCGAATCAGTTTGGGAAATTGATTTGACTAATATTCTCGAGTGAAAAAAGGAAATGCAGATTGTATCTTATTATGTTATGACTTGATCGGAATTTCAATAGTGAACGTAGTACCTACATTGATTTCGCTTTCGACGAATATTTTACCATTGCACATTTCTA
>JBHEKZ010000582.1:0-5185 GCA_041859025.1 Melioribacteraceae bacterium
GCTTGCCTGTATTCGAAATTCGAGCTGCAACCGTTCTTTCTTCGCTATACTTTTAGCAAAAGTTTCTTCAAATAGACTTTGGTCATCAGGATGAAGGCACTGAATCCATCCCTTATAGATTAGTGATTCAACATTTCTACCGACAAAATCCAGCCATGCTGGATTAAAGTAATTAAAATGACCGTCATGATTCGTTCGCCAAATAAGATGCGGAAACTTTTCGAAAAAAGTCAGATAATGTTCTCTTGCGGAAAATGCTTTTAGCTGAGCATCGCGCCGTTGAGTTACATCCCGAAGTGAAATTACTTTGCCAATTTCATTTTTTTCTGAGTCATATATTGTAGAAATATTTTCTTCTACCGGAGTTTGATGACCATCTCTAGATTCGAAAATTTTACTGTGAAGCAAAGGTTCCAAACTTTGATCTAATCTTTGATTTGAATGACTCAACAAGCTTTCTGTAGATATATCTATGTGAGATTTGTATACTTCTTCAAGTGGTTTACCAAGACATTCATCGGAAGAATACCCGCTTAATTTTTCGAACACCGCATTGGTGAATTTCACATTGTTGTTTTTATCTGTTGCAATTACAGCATCGCCAATACTACCCAGAGTTGCGCGAAACCAAAGTTCACTATCGATTAACTTTCTATCTAATTCTCTTTTGTGAAGAGCAATTTCAATAGCAACAATCAAGTCCTTGTTTTCAAACGGTTTGAATAGGTAACCGTATGGGTCGGCAAGTTTTGCTCTTTGTATAGATCGCTCGTTGGATAATGCAGTAACAAATACAACCGGAATTCTATATTTATCTTTAATAATAATAGCTGTGTCAATTCCGTCAAGTTTTCCTTCCAGCATAATATCCATTAGTATTAAGTCCGGGCGAACAAATTCTAATTGGCTTAAAACTTCTTCGCCGGTTGGATAAACTCCACAAACAGAATAATCCAGCAGTTCCAATTTTTTTCTTAAATAGAACGAAATGTTTCTGTCATCTTCACAAATCAATATTGAAGCTTTGGATTCCATTGTTTAGTTAGTTCCAGAAATGTTAGTGTTTCTTAACAATAAATCACATTCTGCAATGTGCTGCTTCCACCAATTTTTTAATGCTGTTACTGATTCAATTGTCAGCTTAGCTTCTTCTTCACATATTTTTTCTCTAATCTTTTCCAGTTTTGCAGCAAACCCTTCATGCTCGATTTTGTGTATAAGGTATTCAGGATGATGAATATCATGCATATACTTTTCTTCTGTTTCCAAGTGATAATAAGTGTATTCCAGTAAATCGTCTAGTATAAAACTAACAACTCGATTTCCATTTTCATCAATTAATGCTTTATAAAGATTCCCCATTATTAGCATCAATCTTTTATGTTGGTCATCAAGCACTTGAATTCCCAACCTTTCATTTTCAGACAATTCAAAAAAATCCATAAATCAGTTTTTTCCTAATTACACATTGTTAATACATTACTTGAAATATGCTGGAGAGGAATAATCTTGTCTACAGCGCCCAGTTTAATTGCTTCGTTAGGCATGCCAAACACTACGCATGTTTCTTTGTCTTGAGCAATAGTATAGGCCCCAGCTTCTTTTAATTCCAGCATTCCTTTTGCGCCGTCATCTCCCATACCAGTCATAATAACACCAATAGCATTCTTACCCGCATATCTGGATGCCGATCTAAATAGTACGTCTACAGAAGGTCTATGACGGCTGACTAATGGACCTTCTTTTACTTCAACATAATAGCGTGCACCACTTCTCTTTAATAACATGTGAAAATTGCCTGGAGCAATTAAAGCTCTTCCTCTAATTACCGTATCTCCGTCTTCGGCTTCTTTAACTGTTAGCCGGCAAATGCTATCCAGTCTTTTAGCAAATGCTTTAGTGAAATTCTCGGGCATATGCTGAACTATTACAATTCCAGGCGAGTCGGGAGGAAATGATTCTAAAAATATTCTTAGCGCTTCTGTTCCACCCGTAGATGCACCTACAACAACAACCTTTTCCGTTGTTTGAATCATAGCTTTGCTGGTATTCTTAGCAATGATTACGTCTGCGGAAAGTTTCGGTTCTACTTCATGTTTTTTAGTCTGATTTCGTTTGATGTTGACCATCGAAGCAGCTTTCACAACATCGCATATATATATTCTTGATTCTTCAAAAAACTGCTTTGTGCCCATTTTGGGTTTAGTGATAATATCTACGGCACCCAATTCCAAGGCACGAATTCCCGATGCAGAACCTTTCTCCGAAAGACTTGAGCAAATAACAACAGGTATCGGATGCTGACTCATTATCTTTTGCAAAAAAGTCAGACCATCCATATGAGGCATTTCTATATCAAGTGTTATAACATCTGGAACTTGTTCTCTTAACCTTTCAGTAGCAACAAAAGGATCCGAGGCTGTTGCAATCACCTCTATCAAGGGATCTGACGATAGTATTTCCGCGAGTGTCTGCCTAACTACTGCAGAATCATCTACTATTAGAACTTTTACTTTATCCATTCTTCTTTAACCTATTAAGGTATATTTCACCGGTTTCTGTTAAGAAATGAATTTTACGTCCATATTTTCCGCCAACATCACTAGCGGTTACAGACATATTTAACTTAGCCAGAGTTTCTAGAGCCATAGTGATATTTTGCTTTCCAATCGTGCTAATTCTCTCTCCAGTCATGGTGGTTTTTAATACATCAGCGCCACCGAAAACTTTTACTTCTATGTCTTTGCGTTGTATCTGCATAGACTCAAATTTTTTAACCATTTGAGCGATTGTACAATTAACATATTTGTAGGGTTCTTTACACTCATCACACTTAAAGTTGCATTCTCTGCAATTTGGCAACTGACAGTGAGACATTCCAGCGTATTTAATTTTCTTACTGAACATAGTAATAGACAGACAAGAGCCGAGTACGGTATTAACTACAACCGGATAGCGGCTAAAACATGCTTCGCCGGGTTGCAGATATATACTAGTTAATCCAGTAGTATCAGGTTTCATCTTATCTTCTTGTAAGTACTAGCCGCCATTTGAACTATTGGCAAATTTCTGCTAAAAATTGATTCCGAATGACCAAGAAAAAAATAGCCGCCCGGATTTAAGTGACGTATTAATTTTTCTATCAATTTTTCCTGTGTCGGTTTATCAAAATATATAATCACATTTCTGCAGAAGATTACATCGAACATCTCTGATATACCAAAATCATTTTCCATAAAATTCAGCCACTGAAATTTTACTGTATTTCTCATCTGTGGAATTACTCTAACGAGTTTTTTTTCTTTGTTTTTACTTTTGAGGAAATACTTTTGAAGTAAATCTCTAGGAATCGGGTAAATTTTTTCTTCATCATAAATTCCCGATGCGGCTTTCTCCAGCACACGTGTTGAAATATCGGTAGCCAGAATATTATAGGAATATCTTGAATGATTTTGACCATACTCGCTTAAGACAATTGACAATGTGTATGGTTCTTCACCGGTTGAGCACCCTGCGCTCCATGCTTTTAGCGGTCGCTGAATACCTATTCCGTCATTATTAGCAAATTCCGGCAAAGCGGTTTCGGTAAGAAAAGTAAACTGTTTTGGTTCTCTGAAAAAGTCGGTCTTATTTGTTGTTATAACATCGACCATATGGGTAATTTCTTCTTCATTTCCATTTTGAGAAAAAAGCAGGTTGCAATAATCTGAGTAAGAATGCATATTCAAATCACGAAGCCTTTTTCTGAGACGTGCTTCAACCATAATTTTTTTGGAATCGGGCATTTTAATTCCGCATTTATCGTATATGAAGTTGCTCAGTCGCGCAAAATCACTTCCCGATAAAGTTGCCGCACTATTTTCCGTAGGCATAAGAATAATCCAGAATTATAAGAGTATTTTTATTTACTGTGCATCTCTTATTAAAAAGAGATGCACAGTTTTTAACACTGAAGTATTAACTCATCTTGCATTAAACATTAGTAGTACTTGCGTTCTGCACTACTTCAAGTTCTTCCGAAGAAAAGATTTTATCTATATCGAGAATTATGATAAACTTATCGTCATGTTTACCCATTCCTTTTATAAACTCTGTTCTTAGTTTTGTACCTATTCTAGGAGCCGGCTCGATATTAGCCGGATCGATTTCGAATACTTCCTGTACAGAATCTACAAGCGCTCCTAAAATTGTTTTTTCTTCATTCAGAATTACTTCGACAACAACTATGCAAGTATTTACCGTCCTTTCAGTCTTTACCATTCCGAATTTCATGTTCATATCAACAACAGGAACGACACTGCCTCTTAGATTGATAACGCCGCACATGAATTCCGGTGTTTGCGGCACCTTGGTTATTTTAACATAATCAAGAATTTCGCGTACCTGAGCAACATCTACACCAAAGACTTCTTCATTTAACTTGAAAGTGAGATACTGCTTTGTCTCGTTAATCAATGCACTGCTCATTGAAAATCTCCTCTAATTTTTCTATTAGAATTTTTCAAATTCATAATCGAGTTTATCACTTCCGTTATCTAAATCTATTGCAACACCACCACTTTTAACACTTTTCTGAGACTTACCGCTCACATTTTTTTGAGATCCCGGTTTAATAGAACTAGTTCTCTCGGGTATTAAATTATTCACTTTTATTTTGTGAGTTTCACTTTGTAAAGATTGTCTAGTTGGTGTTGTGTTCATTCTTTTTACAGGCTGACCACCTCTTTTATCATCTAATCTGAAAAAAGAAATCTTATCCAAAAGCTGATCTGCTTGACTTGATAATTCTCCGGCAGTAGCAGCCATTTCTTCGCTGGTTGCAGCATTCTGCTGGATAACTTGATTTAACTGCTGAATAGCGCTGTTTATTTGTTCTGCGCCGCTGTTCTGTTCGTTGCTGGAAGCGGTAATTTCTTGAACAAGTTCCGATGTTCTTTGGATGTCCGGAACAATCTTTGTTAACATCTCGCCAGCTCTCTCGGCTACCTTGATGCTTGAAGCCGACAACTGATTAATTTCGGCTGCTGCGGTCTGGCTTCTTTCTGCAAGCTTTCTAACTTCGCTAGCTACAACTGCAAAACCTTTACCATGTTCACCGGCACGTGCAGCTTCGATAGCAGCATTTAAAGCAAGTAGATTAGTTTGACGAGCAATTTCTTCAATGATAGAAATCTTTCCGGCAATT
>JBHEKZ010000176.1:0-5968 GCA_041859025.1 Melioribacteraceae bacterium
AACTCTCTGGTCTTCTGCCCAGCCCTTGGATAGACGATATCCAACAATACGTGTCGGGCTTTCAATTTTTATATAAGTCTCGACAGGAGAATCCCAGTTAATTGCAAAGCCCAAATCAAGCTGAACGTAAGCCTCGTTATTCTTAGGAAAAGAGTAACGCTGAATGCCGCTTCGGAGTGCTGCGGTTAATTCCACTTTCACTTTGTTATCTAGTGTTACAGTATAAAATCCTGGTTCAGCTTTTTCATTTTTATGTAAAAACTTTGTTTGAAATTTGTGTGTGCTGATTTTTGAATCATCAAAATTCTTGGGTAAAGTGGTCGGCATAAAACTAATGTCGCATAAATCGCCAATACCAGTGCCGCTTAAATGAGTGTGGCTAAACCCGGCAATTAAACTATCTGAGTAATTATAACCGGAACACCAATCCCAGCCGCCTCGGCCATTGTCGGGACTTAACTGCACCATTCCAAAAGGAACAGTGGCGCCGGGATAAACATGCCCGTGTCCATTCGTTCCCATAAAAGGATTAACGTACTGTGTTAGATTTTTTTGCGCAAAAGTTGATGTGCAGATTACAAAAAGAAAGAATAATCTTTTCATGGCAGTTCCATTAAATACCTGTTAACAAAAATGATTGCGCTTTCACCTAAATGTTTCGGAAATTGAAAGTGCAGCTAAAAGGATAATGATTAATATTTTTCTTTCAACAGTTGTGGATGCTCGGTTGCTACTTTAATTAGAAACTCTCCAAACAAAGTGTTTGCCCAAGCAAACCAAGGTCGGCTGAATTTGGCTGCATCATCCTTATTAAAAGACTCATGCATAAAACCAGTGCCGGCGTGAGTGTGTTTTAAGATTTTTATACACTCCCGAATTTCGTTTTGATCTATACTTGTTAGCCCGCGCATAATTACTGCAAGATGCCAAATCATTCCTAAACCGGCGTGAGGCCCGCCAATTCCTTTTCCGGCTTTACCTTCAAAGTAATAAGGATTGTTTTTGCTGAATAGAAATTTGCGTGTGTTTTGGTAAATCGGATTATTCACCTCGACCGCATTTAAATAAGGAAGGGAGAGTAAACTGGGAACATTGGCATCATCCATAAATAATTTGTTTCCAAAACCATCAACTTCATAGGCGAATATTTTTCCGAAGTTTAAGTGTTCGGAAATAGAATATATTTTTAATGCTTCTTCTACTTCATAAGCAAGCAAGAAGAATTCTCTTGCAGCGGCTCTATCATCTAAAACGCCCTTGAAGATTTCATTTAGCTGCTTTAGAGAAGCGACAGCAAAATAATTTGATGCTATTAAGAATGGAAATATCGTCGAGTCATCGCTCGGTCTGAAAACAGACACAATTAATCCAACAGGATTAATCGGGTTTCCGTAGCCGCCTAACACAACTCCATCGGTAGCCCACGCGGTTGTGCGCATAAATTTATATGGAGAAGTACCATCTTTGCGCTGCTGTTCCCGGAATGTTTTTAAGACCAGTTTCATTGCGGCAACCCAATCTTTATCAAATACGGAAGTATCGCCGGTTATTTTCCAATAATTATATGCTAAACGTACCGGATAGCAGAGGGAATCAATTTCAAACTTCCTTTCATGCAGCTCCGGTTTCATTTCTGTGATATCGCTTTTCCAAGGTGAGTCAGCCGGACCATCATTAAATGCGTTTGCGTAAGGATCGATAAGAATGCACTTCGTTTGACGATTAATTACGCCTGCTACTAAATCTTTCAGTTTCTTATCTTTTTTTGTTAATGGCAGATATGGCCAAACTTGCGCGGTTGAATCGCGCAGCCACATTGCATTGATATCTCCGGTGATAACAAAAGTATCGGGCTTGCCGTCTATTATTTTGTGAGTAACTGTTGTATCTAGCGTGTTTGGGAAACAGTTTTCGAATAGCCAGCCAAGTTCTTCATCAGCAATAATGTTCTTCATTTCAGAAATCTTTGCTTCAATTGCTTCGCTGATAAATTTACGATTAGAAAACTTTGGTCTCTTGCTTTCGAATCCGGTTGGAACAAAATTATTTGCGAAACTATTGTTTGCAAAACCTAAACCGGCCAGTGCTAGTCCGCCGGTTTTAATAAAATCTCTTCTTGTTGTCATAAAGCATCCGAATTAAATTTTACAATATTACTTTTTGATCTCTTCCGGTTTTGGAGCTCTGAAGTTATAATTATGTTTACGTAAGAATGAATATTGAAACTCCATGCGAGTAAGGAAATCTGTTAAGTCGCGAGATGCTTTGGGCGACCAAACAACTTCGCTTAATGCAAGCATTCTAGGAAGAAGCATATATTCAACGTGATCGGTAGTTTCAATGTATTCGGTCCACATATTTGCTTGTGCGCCTAAAATATACTTTGCTTCTTCAGCGTTCAGAGCTTCGGGCACTGGTTCGTATGAATAAACTTTTTCTAACGGCGTAAATCCACCAATAGCTTTTGGCTCGCCAGACTTAGCTTGGTAATGATCGAAGTAACAATGTGTACCGGGAGACATAACGGCGAAGTGCTTAGCTTTTGCTGCGGCTATTCCGCCATCTATTCCTCGCCAGCTCATTACGGCAGCGTTTGGAGCTAATCCTCCTTCAAGAATCTCGTCCCAACCTATTATCTTTCTTCCTTTCGAGTTTACAAATTTTTCTATACGCTGAATGAAATAGCTTTGAAGTTCATGCTCATCTTTTAGACCGAGTGTTTTAATTCTAGCTTGGCATTTTTCGCAAGCTTTCCACCTTGTCTTTGGGCATTCATCACCACCAATATGAATAATCTTGCTGGGGAAGAGTTCTATTACTTCTGAAAGTACGCCCTGCAGGAAGTTCAAAGTTTTGTCATTCCCCGCGCAGAATACATCGTCAATCACTCCCCATACGGTTCCAACTTCAAATGGTTCTCCTGTGCAAGAATATTCGGGATATGCTGCTAGTGCGGCCTGTGCGTGCCCCGGCATTTCAATTTCCGGAACGACTGTGATGTATCTTTGTTTTGCGTAAGCAACAACTTCTTTAATCTGTTGTTGAGTATAGAATCCTCCGTGAGGTTTTCCATCGCTCATTGATTCCTTACGCATCGAACCAATTTGTGTGAGTTTTGGATATTTTTTTATTTCAATACGCCAGCCCTGATCGTCAGTTAAATGCCAATGGAAGGTATTCATCTTATACATCGCCAAGACATCAATATATTTTTTTACAAAGTCTACAGAAAAGAAATGGCGGCATACGTCTAGATGCATTCCTCTCCAACCAAAGCGAGGTTCATCCTGGATATTTAGACACTGGATTGAAAAGGATTCTCCACTTGCTTCGACAGGAAACAATTGTAATAAAGATTGAATACCATAGAACAACCCGTTGCCACTGCCGGCGGTGATTTTAATTACGTTAGGCTTCATCGAAATTGAATACGCTTCGGTTGTAGAGATTTTTTGGTCGAGTTCTAACTGAATCAGACTTTGAGGAACATCCTTTGTCATTTTCCAAGTTGCAAAAACTTTTGTCCCAAGTTTGTTGTTAATTGCTGAAGCTAATAGTTCGCCAAGCGATTGCATCTCTGTGCTTTTTCCAATCCATATTTTTGTTTGAGAGTTAATAGTAAAAGATCCATCTGCCGTTTCAACTTTTACCGGCTTTGGAACAATTGAATTGTTGATTTGTGCATACAGAGAAAAGAACATACAGAAGAGTATTAGAATCATTGCTTTAGTTTTCATTCTTCACCTAACTTGTTTTCTTTGTTTGTGAAATAGAGGATATATTTTATAACAATAACTGCATTGGCTACTATAAAGATGATTACACTAATCCAAGAAAAACTGCTTATTTGTTGTGAGCCGGATACGTTGGCGTTAAAAATTTCGTAGAACATATAAACAAAAAGAGCCAAGCAAACACTTCCCAGCCAAAGCAGCATTGCTTGAAGCATATTAAACGTATGCTCTCGCCGAGATTCGTGAAGCCAGTACTCTTTGCTCGGTAAGTTAATTAAGGAGGATGGAAAACGGGGCACTAAGTAACTCATACCGCCGAAAATTAAAAAGAAGAAAAAAATAATTACGTAATGAAAAATCATATAGCTGTTTTTGCTCATCCAGCTATCGGCACGATTATAAAAATCAAAATGAGATGCAATTCTTTCCGGCAACTGATTGTAGTATATCAATGGAAGCAAGATTGAAATTGCAAAAAGCAATAGGAAAATTGTTTTTGCTGAGCGTGTATTAGACATTTTAAGCGTAATTTTTGAGTCCAAAATCCGTAAAATTTAGGAGAAGGAAAAGGCTCAAAAATTTTATTTTGAGCCATAAACACTCAGAAAATAGAAAGCAATTTTGCTATAATTATCATACGAGCCCGAACTGCGAAAGATGATGCTGGAAATGTTTTCTATGAAAAACTTCCCACTGCTCTTTATTTAAGAATCCAAAAGTTGGATTAATAAAAACTGACTCTGGTTCTTCACTAAATAGGTTTTTGTAGTCGTCAATTTCAACTTTTAATACGGAAATGGCTTTCTCAATCGAAGAATATTCGAGCGGTAGTAAATTCTCCCCAATGATTGGATTAATGAAATTTTTTGGAAGCGGTCTTTCGCTCATCAATATTCGCTTAAGAGTTGGAAGTTTTTCTTCCGGAGTATTGCACGCAACAGTAAGTTTTCCATTACTAATTCTTACCGATTGTATAAGATGCTCAATCATATGTTGAAAACTCATTTTTCCCCATAAAGCTTTGGGTTCGGCTCCGACGTTAGTTAAGCAAATAAAAAATTCATCTATGTTTTTCAAGTACTGCTCCTTTCAGTTTACAGACATAATGCGATTATGTGCCGAAATGGCTTTTAAGAAAATAATGGCATATGTCGCTTATTTGTTTTACTCCTATCATAATTAATAAAAATAATGCAAATTTCGCCATATAAAATCATAAATTTGAAAATCATCAACTGGTAATAGATGGGCTCTCAGCAATTATTATTAATCGTAGTAGGTATAATCGTCGTTGGCTTGATGATTTATGCCGGTTTTAATATTAGCCGCGATTACATGGAAAATGCTAACCGCGATCAAATAATTTCCAGTCTTTACGATCTGGGATTAAACGCACAGCAGTATTTCAAAAAAGAACTTTCGCAAGGCGGAGGCGGAGGCACGTATACGGGGTGGGTAATACCTACGCAGTTAAGAAGCACGCAATCGGGATCTTTTGATGAGGTTGTTAGAGAAGGCCGTGTTGATTTAAGTGGTGACGGTAATGTAATTGGCCGAAACGGAAAAACAAACGTTCGTGTTACTGCTCGTGTAAATGAAGACGGAATTAAAATTACAATTGTTAATTGAGAAACGCTTGGCTGAAGAGAATACCACATATATCAATTATCTTATTGAAATTTCCAAATCCGGAAGGCAGCGTGGTTATTTGGATTTATGCGAGATTATCACGCCTAATATTTTTACAGTGATTTACCGATTGGTCGACAATCTTGAGATGGCAAAAAAGCTTACTATAAAAGCTTTAATTCATGGATGGCGGGAAATAAAAAATCTTAATCCCAACAAGCCATTCATTGAATGGATTAAAAATATTGCAATAACCTACTCAATGGAAAAACTAATAGAAAAGAATTTAATAGTTCCGATCGTTTTAGAGCAGAATGATTTTGATTCAGCCGGTACTGATTTGGAAAGTGCGATTAAGAACCTTCCCGCAATGAACAGGGTAATCTTTGTATTGCATGATTTGGAAGGATATTCCTATCAGGAAATAAATCGATTTTTTCCGGAATTGATTTATGATGAATTAAAAACAAATCTTATTCAAACACGCCAGCATCTAATTGGAATGATTACGAGATGATTTGCGAAGAAGTTAAAATAAATCTTCACGATTATGTGGATGAGCTTCTGGATGAAATAACAAAGCGGGATGTTGAATATCATATTCG
>JBHEKZ010000467.1:0-12388 GCA_041859025.1 Melioribacteraceae bacterium
CTTCGCAAAATTTTTCGAAATTCGAGTCATCACATTCTTTATCTGCGTCAAGCGGTTCAAGCTGATAAAACCAAACTCCCCGCATTCCAAGAGCCTTTGCCGATTGAAATAGCGTTCTATAATGATCCTCATCTTCTAACGAACTAATCCATACCATAGAGAATTTATTACCTAGTAGCCTTTGCCATTCAGTCCAAGTTTTATTCTGATCTAAACCTTGGTTTTGTTTTGCACCATATCCGCTATACATTATTTCGTCAACCAAAAACTCTACTTGCTTTGCTCTGAATTCATTAATTTCGCTCATAATAAATTGAGCGTGTGGATAAAATCCCTCTTCCGCAAGGTGCTTAATAAGCCAAAGAAAATCGGGTAAAGACTGCTTTCTGCTGATCGGCTCATCGAAATAGTAAGCTCCAATTTTCCCGCACTCTATTATCGTAGAGAGAATCTTTTCTCTATTTGTCTGAAGATCAGGCAAGTAAATCTGAAAGCTGATATCTGATGATTTAAAACCTGCTTGGTAAGACAAATTGAATTCCTTTTTCCCATAAATAGCGGCAATTAATAGTTTATCAAATCCCCATCGGGTTTTTAGTTCTGCGAGTTTTTCAACAGAAGTAAATCGGTTGTTATGAGGCCAAATGCCAATTGTCTTTCCATCTGCAGCTTCGTACTGTTTTTGCTGTGCAAGTAAAGAAATTGTAAACAGAATAATTAAGAAAAACACAGATCGGAGATTTTTTAGCCGCATTTTTTGCTCTTCATTGGTAAGTGAAAATGTAATTTCAACGGGCAATTATAGCCAATAGTTATTTCAATAAAAACTATATTTGCATTGAAAATGCCAAGGGACTGATGCCGGAAATTTCCATAATTATAGTAAATTTTAATGGATTTGATTTATTAGAAAAGTGTCTTTTTACGCTGCAAAAGTTTACTAAAGCAGTGTACGAAGTTATTGTTGTTGATAACGGATCAACGATTGGCGATGTTGACCAAGTTACTTCTCAGTTCAAAAACGTTACCACAATAAAACTTGGAAAAAATAAAGGTTATGCAGCCGCTAATAATGTGGGAATAAAATTAGCATCCGGAAAATACTTACTGTTGCTGAATAACGATATTGTCTTTACAGAAGATGTTATTTCTGCGACAATAGATTTCTCCAAATCTGTTGACGATGCGGCAATTGTAGGCTGCAAACTTCTGAATGAAGATGGATCACACCAAGTTTCTATAATAGATTACGACACAATTACGAACCTTTTCGGTGAAAATTATTTTTTTTACAAGTTGTTTCCAGCCAGCAGACTGCTTAGTAAGTGGAATCGCAATTACAAATTAACCGGCAAACCGGAAGAAGTTGAAGTAGTTAAAGGCGCATATTTTTTCATTCCGAGAAAAGTATACGATATAGCTGGGCTGTTGGATGAGCGTTTCTTTTTTTATTATGAAGAAACTGAATACTGTTACCGCTATACTGCTGCTGGTGGAAAAGTATATTATTTCCCGTTGTCAAGTATAGTACATTTAGGCGGTTCAAGTTCCGATTCAAATCTTTGGTTTAAATTCTATCATCAGCATATATCTAAAGTCCAGTTTTTCCAGAAGCATTTTGCCGGCATTAAATTCATAACTGCATGTACAATTCATTATTCTGGCTTACTGATTCGTGTTCCATTCTATATTTTCGTTGGTATAGCAAAGATGAATTCCAGTATGTTTAAGAAGGCCTTGTGTTATCTTAAAACGTTTTTTATTTATCCTAAAAATCTATTTAAGGATTCAGTTTGAGAAAAATTTTAGTTGTGTTCGGAACAAGGCCGGAAGCAATTAAGCTGGCTCCGGTTATAAAAGCATTGAAAGCTGAAAAATCCTTCAAGACTATAGTTTGCTCGACCGGCCAACACCGTGAGATGCTTAAACAAGTTACAAGTTTGTTCGATATTCAGATTGATGATGACTTGGATTTGATGAAACCAAACCAGTCTCTATATGATATTACAGCAAACTCGCTGCTTCAAATGGATTTAGTCCTAGAAAAGTATAAACCCGATGTGGTGGTAGTTCAAGGTGATACTACTACTGCTTTTGTTTCGGCCTTGGCTGCGTTTTATAAGAAAATTGAAGTTGCTCATGTTGAAGCCGGTTTGAGAAGTTACGATATTATGCATCCATATCCTGAAGAGGCAAATAGAAGATTTATTTCGGTAATCTCTAACTTCAATTTTGCGCCGACAATAGAGTCTAAACAAAATTTATTGAAAGAAGGATCTGCCGAAGAAACAGTTTATGTTACTGGCAATACAGTTGTTGATTCTTTAATTGAGATAAAAGACAAATTACAACAAAGTGAATTAGTAAAGAAATTAGAAACAGATGCTCAGTCAAGATTTGGCGCTAATTTCTTCGAAAAGGAATTTGTACTGATGACACTTCACCGAAGAGAGAAATTTGGTGAAGAAATGAAAAATCTTCTTTATACAATCAAAGAGTTGGCGGAAAAGTATCCTCATCTCAATTTTGTTTATCCGACTCATCTAAATCCAAATGTAACAAAACCGGTAAATGAAATATTAAGCTCTACTAAGAATATCTATCTGGCAGAACCGATGGATTATCTTAGCTTCCTATTTTTGATGAGTAAGTGCCGTCTGATAATGAGTGACAGCGGCGGCGTTCAAGAAGAGTGTTTCGTTTTTTCAAAACCAATAATTGTTATGCGCTCAGTAACTGAACGCAACGAAGCAATTGAGGCAGGTTATGCTTTCTTAACCGGAAGCGATAAAGAAAAAATATTTGATCATTTTTCTGATATTCATACTAAACTTAGTCAGGGATTTAATTTCTTTCCGCCAAATAATCCTTTTGGCGATGGCAGAGCATCGGAAAGAATTGCTGAAATATTAAAAAAGAGCTGAATTGGTGATCTCTAATCGGGACATAATAATTTTCAACGATGACTGGGGAAGATTTCCTTCCACGCTTCAGCACGTAGCCAAGGTGCTGATGGAAAACGAAAACAGAATATTCTGGATTGGTTCTTTAGGTTTACGTCAACCCAACCTAAGCCTTGCTGATTTCAAACGAGCATTTCAGAAATTAGGCGGCATTCTAAACAAAAGTGATTCGCAAAAATTATCTACAGAAAAAATCCCAATTTTAATTCATCCTTTTGTCGTTCCCTTACATGATTTCAGGTTTGTAAAGAAAATAAATTCCTATTTTATTACTAAAGCGGTTAAAGAAGTTTTAGCAAAACATAATGCAGTTAAACCAATTTTAATAACAGCAAGTCCGGTAACTGATGAAGTAATTGGAAAACTTGGAGAAAGTTGTTCGTTTTATTATTGCGTAGATGATTACTCTAGTATGGAAGGAGCATTTAAGTGCATACTTCCTTCCGAGAAGAAAATTATTGAAAAAACTGATGGTGTGTTTGCTGTTTCAAATGTACTAATGGAATCGCGCAGGCATAAATCCGAAACCCATTTTGCCCCTCAAGGTGTTAATGTTAATCACTTTAAAAAGACTTCTTTAATCAATGAAAAAGTTTCTTCGTTTAAGAAGCCGGTAGTTGGCTTTTTTGGTTTAATTACTGAATGGATTGATCTGGATTTAATTCTTGCCTGCGTCAAAAAATATCCGGATTATACTTTTGTTCTAATCGGTAAAACTACTAGAGATTTAAGTGCCTTTTTAGATTATAAAAATTTTGTTTATTTAGGACCGGTTGATTATAAAGTTTTACCAAGTTATGCTTCAGTATTTGATGTAGGTCTTATTCCATTTGAAGTGAACCCGGTAACGGTTGCTTCTAACCCGCTGAAACTTCTCGAATACTTTTCGCTTGGTATTCCGGTTGTAACAACTAATTTGCCCGAGACCAAGATTTTTGCTGATCTTGCGTATATTTCTGATAATGGTGATGAGTTTATAAAGATGATTAAACTTGCAGTTGAAGAAAATAGCGGCGAAAAGTGTGAAGCTAGAATTAATAAAGCAAAAGAATATTCATGGGAAGCTATTACTGAAAAGGTTTTTGATTTAGTAGAAAAAATTGAAGCCAATAAATAGAACAATTTATGGTATTAATACTGGAAATATTGCTTTTAATTACTTGCTTAACAATTGTTAATTCTTTCATTCTTTATCCATTAGCAATTTATTTGATCGGGAGGAATAAAACTACCGAAGCTCAAAAGGAAAATTACGAGCCCGATGTTGCAATTGTAATAGCAGCATACAATGAAGAAAAAGTTATTGAGCAGAGAATCCGAAATATTGCCCAGCAAGACTATAATTTGAATAAGGTGCTTGTCTATGTAGGATCTGATGTATCAAGTGATTCTACAGACAACATTCTGTTGGAATTAAAAAAAGAATTTCCTTGGTTGACGGTATTTATCTCGGATCAGAGAAGAGGAAAAGCGGGGATACTAAATGAATTGATGCCACAGGTTAAGAGTGAGATAATAATTTTTACCGATGCTAACACAGAATTTCAGAAGGACGCAGTTTCGAATTTGGTTAGAGGGTTTACTTCGGAAAAAGTTGGCGGGGTTTGCGGGAGACTTGTACTTGTAGACAGCGATGAAATGCGTTCTGATGGTGTTGAAGAAAAAAAATATTGGCAATATGAAACATTTATAAAAAATGCAGAAGGAAAGCTTGGGATTTCCCTTGCCGCAAATGGAGGGATTTTTGCTATTAGAAGAAATTTATATCAGAATATTCCGATAGAGAAAGCTGTAACGGATGATCTGTTCATTTCTCTATCAATTGTTTCAGAAGGCTACAAATTTAATTACAAAGAAAATGCAGTAGCTTATGAAAATACAGGTAACGATTTACAGTCAGAATATACGCGCAAGGTTAGGTTCAGCGCTACAAATTTTCAGTTGCTGGTGAATTTTAAGAAACTCCTGGTATCTAAGAATCGACTATTAGCTTACGCGTTTTTCTCGCATAAAGTAACAAGGTGGACTTTGCCTTTTTTACTTTTGCTGACTTTTGTACTTAGTTACATTTCTGCACTTTATAGTTTTACTGCGGCACTATTTTTTTCGCTTCAATTAATGTTTTACTTTTTGGCGTTTGTTGGATTTTTGTTCTCAAAAATTAGACTGCAGATGTCAACATTTTCGCTTCCATATTTCTTCGTAGTCTCCAATATTGCAGTACTAGTTGGTTTTGTGAGATTTATTAAGAAAAAGCACAGTGTGATTTGGAATTCTACCAAGAGATAAATCTATGTATGATGTGATTATAGTTGGAGCAGGAATTGTAGGTTTGGCATGTGGAGTTAAACTCCTTGAGAAAAATCCATTACTAAAAATACTTTTTGTTGAAAAGGAAAATGAAATTGCAAAACACCAAACGGGGAATAACAGCGGAGTAATTCATTCCGGAATCTATTATAAACCGGGAAGCTTGAAAGCAGATAACTGCACCCGCGGCTATAAAATGTTATTGGATTTTGCAAGAAAGCATGATGTTAAATATGATATATGCGGAAAAATTATTCTCGCTACATCCGAAAATGAAATTCCGATTATGAAAAATATTTACGAGAGAGGAATCCAAAACGGATTGAAAGGATTACAAATTCTATCCATTGCTCAACTAAAAGAAATTGAACATTATGCTATCGGAGTTGCGGCCATAAAAGTTCCGCAAACCGGAATAATTGATTATACGGAAGTATCAAACAAGTATTTGGAAGTAGCAAAAAATTATAGCGCGCAAATTGTTTTTAATCAACAAATAGAAAACATTACCATCAAACAAGACCACTGCGAGGTTATCTCTAAGGACCAAACCTTTATAGCAAAAACAGTTGTTACATGTACCGGCTTGTTTTCTGATAGAATAGCAAAAATTACTCATCCGGATTTGCCATACAGGCTTGTTCCGTTCCGTGGTGAGTACTATAAATTAAGAAAAGAAGCTCAGCATTTGGTAAAGAATCTTATTTATCCTGTGCCTGATCCATCTTTCCCATTTCTGGGTGTACATTTTACTCGAATGATTGATAATGAAGTTGAATGCGGTCCTAACGCTGTTCTTTCTTTTAAGCGCGAAGGTTATTGCAAAATTAGTTTCAACTTTCGCGACACATTCGAAACATTTACTTGGAGCGGCTTTCATAAAATTATGATGAAGCATTGGCAAACTGGAATTGGAGAGTTTTACCGTTCTTACAATAAGATGGCTTTTGTAAAAGCACTGCAGAAACTAGTTCCCGAAATCAAAGCTGGTGATTTAGAAGTTGGCGGGTCCGGTGTTCGCGCTCAAGCCTGTATGAAAGACGGCAGACTGCTTGATGATTTTTACATAGTAGAAGATAAACGAATTGTACATGTCTGCAATGCGCCATCTCCCGCGGCAACCGCGTCATTGGCGATTGGAGATTATATAGCTGATAAAGTTTTAGCTCAACTAAATTGAAGTAAGAATAAATAGATGGATAAATGAATAAAAAGATTGAAAAAATATTAGTATTACTTACAGACTTTCTCACCATAAATCTTGCATGGCTTGTTTTCTTTTATATTAGGGTAGAAACCGGATGGTTCGAACTTTTTACCCAGCCTGATGTGCTGCTTCCAATGGTGGTTATATATTTTTATTGGCTTGTCATTTTCACCTTTGTTGGAATGTACAGAACGTGGTTCGCACTTTCGAGACTGGATGAGCTTTCAACATTATTCAAAGCTTCATTCGTAGGAATCTTTCTAATCTTCTTTGTCATTTTGTATGATGATTATGTCCGCGAAGTTCAATCTGCTAACCGCTTCTATATATTTTTCTATTGGGGAATATTCTTTGGAATAGTTGGCACCGGCAGATTAGTGATTCGAAGTGTTCAGAGAAATCTTCTTGCTGGCGGGATTGGCAGAAGAAATGCGCTAATTGTTGGGTTCAATGAAAAAGCAAACGAAGTTCATACTTCTGTAAGCAGATTCAAAGAATTGGGATTGGATATTGTGGGTTATGTAACAGCCAATGAGAATGAAATAGGAAAGGAGTTTAAGGGTGTAAAGGTAATCGATGTTGTCTCTAATCTGGAAAAAGTGATTGATAGGTTGAGTATAACTAATATCATTATTTCTCTTGGACGAAACGATGAAGATATAATTGTTGATGTAATTGAACGGTGTGGTGATAAGAGTATCGAAATTAAAATGGTACCGGATTTATACGATATAATAAGCGGGCAGGCTAAGATTGCACAACTTTACAGTTTCCCGTTAATCGATGTGATGCCGGAGTTGATGCCGGTATGGGAAAAGAAACTAAAGCGGGTTATGGATATTGTTCTTTCATTGTTGCTCTTAATTTTAACAGCGCCGGTTACAATTGTAACATCAATTCTTTTGAAACTAGATAGCCCCGGTCCGGTATTTTACAGACAAGAAAGAAGCGGTTTGAATGGAAAGCCATTTAGAATATTAAAATTCAGAACAATGTATACTGATGCTGAAAAGCATACAGGTCCGGTGTGGTCTACAAAAGACGATCCGAGAATAACACGAGTTGGAAAATTTGTTCGCAAAGTTCGATTGGATGAAATACCCCAAGCGTATAATGTTTTGAAAGGTGATATGAGTTTCGTGGGCCCTCGTCCGGAAAGACCTTTCTTTGTTGAGAAACTTTCTAAAGAGATTCCGCTGTATAAAAGAAGATTAAAAGTTCGCCCGGGAATAACCGGCTGGGCCCAAGTTAAACACAAATACGATGAAACTATAGATGATGTAAAGGTAAAACTTCGTTATGATTTGTTTTATATTGAGAACATGAGTTTACGGATGGATTTCAAAATTATATTTAAAACTGTTTTTGTAGTTTTCTTTGGAAAAGGACATTACGAATGAGAAGCCTGGTTATAATCCCGACATATAATGAAATTCATAACATCAAAAGACTGCTGCCGGATATTCTAAGTTCATTTCCCGCAATTGATGTGCTAATAGTAGATGATAACTCTCCGGATGGAACTGCTGAATGGGTTAAGGATGCGGCAAAGTCTGTTCCTAGAATTAAAATTATTGAACGCCCCGGCAAAATGGGACTTGGAACCGCTTACGTTGCCGGCTTCAGATATATGTTGGAAAATGATTACGATTATGCAATTCAGATGGATGCTGATTTTTCTCATGATCCGCAAGAAATTGAAACCTTCTTAGAAACTATAAAAGATTATGATTTGGTAATCGGCAGCAGATATATATATGGTGTTCGGGTTATAAACTGGCCTATCAGAAGATTGCTGCTTAGCTACTTCGCCAATTTATACTCACGATTCATAACTGGTATGCCGATCAAAGATGGTACCGGCGGATTTAAATGTTTTAGAAAGCAAGTATTGCAAGCAATAAATCTGGACAAGATTCATTCAAATGGCTATTCTTTCCAAATCGAAATGAATTACAAAGCATACAAATTGGGATTCAAAATTAGAGAAGTACCTATTACGTTTGTTGATAGAGTAGAAGGGACTTCAAAAATGTCTAAGAAGATTGTTCGGGAAGCGATTACTATGGTTTGGAAGCTTCGTTTCAAAAGCATATTCGGAACGCTTAATTAATTTCGATGACCGAATTATCAATCATAATAGTAAATTATAACGTAAAAGAATTCGTACTGAATCTGCTTGAGTCAATCCGCAAGGCATCATCGAATTTAACCAGCGAAGTATTTGTTGTCGATAATGCTTCCGATGACGGAAGCGTTGAAGCGATAAGAGAAAAATTTCCCGCCGTTATTCTAATTGATAACAAAAGGAATTTAGGCTTTGGGGCAGCTAACAATCAGGCAATGGAATTGGCAAAAGGAAAATATTTTTTGCTCATTAATCCCGATACAATTGTTAGAGAAGATACTTTTGCAAAAATGATCAGTTTCTTCGAAGCCAATCCAAACTCCGGTATTGCCGGGTGCAAAGTTTTGAATCCGGATGGATCGCTTCAGCTTGCTTGCAGAAGAGGTTTTCCAGGACCTTGGACATCTTTTACTAAAGTTATGGGATTGAGTTCACTGTTCCCGAAAAGCAAATTGTTCGCGCGATATAACCTTACTTATCTGAATGAGAATCAAACTTACGAGGTTGATGCGGTTAGCGGCGCGTTCATGATGATGCGTAAAGATGTTTATAATAAGATTGGCGGTTTCGATCAGCAATTTTTTATGTACGGAGAAGACTTAGACCTTTGCTATCGTACTCAAAAAGCCGGATTTAAAGTTCATTACGTACATGATACAGAGATTATTCATTATAAAGGGGAAAGCACAAAACGAAGCAGCATAGATGAAACGAAAGTATTCTACGATGCGATGCATCTTTTCGTAAGAAAACATTTTTCTGCCTCAATAATTGTTGAATCGATTCTACAATTGGCAATTGTATTTCGTAAGCTGATTGCATTTGGAAATGTTTATAAACTTTCAATAATTTCAATAATTGCCGACTTACTAGTTTTTACAACAGCTATAATTATCTCGGAAAAAATTTATCTTGAATCGCGCATAAATGGGTTCCCTGCCTATGCGAAACCTTGGGTTTACTTTATTCCCCCTCTCGTTCAAATTTTTATTTCTCTATTAAGCGGTGCTTACAAGAAAAATTTGATTTCTGTTCTGCGAATGTTTATTTCCTTAGTTTATGGCTTACTGTTTTTATCAGCCACTACTTACTTTTTCAAGCAGTTTGGGTTTAGCCGTGCTGCTGTATTGATTACTTACGCAATTTGTTTTACTGCTTTTCTCTTTTGGAGGGTTGCATTAAAAATAATTTTCAGAATTGGAATAGCTGCAGATACAAGAAAATCCCGTACGCTAATTGTCGGCAATGAAAATAGAGTAGAAGAAGTTGCTTCAAAACTGAAATCGAATGTTGTGAAGCTTTATCATGTGATTGGCTACATCGGACTAACCAGAAGAACAATTGGCGAAAAAATCGGTTCGCATAAATTCTTAGGCACAACCGAAAATATCAAAAAGATAATTGAAGAAGAAAGAATTGAGAAAGTCATTTTCTCATCTGATGATTTGCCTTTTAACCAAATGTTTTCTGTTGTTTCGCAATGCCAAGGTTTGAATGTTGAGTTTCTTGTAGTTGGCAAAGAGATGGACTATCTAGTCGGCAAGTCTTCTATGACGATGCTTGACGATATGTCTTTGTTGAAAGTAAATTATAATGTTTCAACTTTGAGCAGTAGAATTACAAAAAGACTCTTCGATCTTATAGCAGGAGTCTTAACTTTGTTTTTGGTTTATCCATTTATATATTTGTTCCAGAAGTTCACATCACGAAAGGGCAGTTTTACTCAGTTTGTACTCGGCGTTCCGCAAGTGTGTGTTGGAAGCAAATCTTTTATCGGCCCTAGAACTTCTTCTTACCATGATGGATTGTATGTTGGCAAAGTCGGCTTAACTGGATTTTGGTTTATAGAAAATCTAACTCAAGCCGATACTGATGAAATGAAAAAGATGGATATTTTTTACGCGAGAAATCAAAATTTTTGGCTGGATCTGGAAATTCTTGGTAAGACATTTTCAAAAATGTTTTTTAGGACGGAGTAAAAATGGCAAAAAACGTTCTCGATTTCGAAAAACCAATTATCGAACTCGAAAATAAAATAGAAGAAATGCGTAAGCACGAGACTGTGCTAGATATTTCGAAAGAAATAAAAACGTTAGAAGAGAAAGTTCTCGAATTAAAAAAAAGTATTTACAGCAACCTCACCCGCTGGCAAAGAGTTCAGCTTGCGCGTCATCCCGAGCGCCCTTATACTCTTGATTATATTTACATGCTTACAGAAGGATTTATTGAACTGCATGGCGACAGAACTTTTAAGGACGACCACGCAATCGTAGCCGGACTTGCTAAGATAGATGATCAAAAAGTTATGATAATTGGTCATCAAAAAGGACGCGATACAAAATCGAATGTTTACAGAAATTTTGGAATGCCGAATCCTGAAGGCTACCGCAAAGCTTTGCGCTTGATGAAACTGGCCGAGAAATTTAAAATTCCTGTTATTACAATGCTGGATACACCGGGCGCGTATCCCGGCTTAGAAGCTGAAGAACGTGGACAAGCGGAAGCAATTGCTAGAAATCTTTTGGAAATGAGCCGTCTGCGTGTTCCTATAATTGTTGTAATTATTGGAGAAGGTGCAAGCGGCGGCGCACTTGGACTTGGCGTAGGCGATAGAATTCTTATGCTACAGAACACTTGGTATTCTGTAATCAGTCCCGAATCTTGTTCGAGTATATTATGGCGCAGCTGGGAGTACAAAGAGCAAGCGGCTGAAGCGCTAAAACTTACTGCTGAAGATCTGTTGGAACAAGGAATTATAGATAGAATTATTCCGGAACCGCTTGGCGGCGCTCATAAAGATCATCAGCAAATAGCTGTTACTTTAAAAGCGGCTTTGAAAGAAGAATTAGCTGCGTTGTTGAAAATTAAGCCGGACAAACTTGTTTCCAATCGTTTGGAAAAATTTGGCAAGATGGGAGTTTACGAAGAATAGCTTCGTAAACTTTTCTTTGCATAAATTACTTTTGTGTTCATCCACTAAACTTCTTATAGATCAATGATTACTAATGTTGCCGAGATACGTGTTCGTTATGCAGATACGGACAAAATGCAGTTTGTTTATAATGGAAAATATCTTGAATACTTTGAAGTAGGAAGATCGGAACTCTTCAGATCAATCGGATTTCCTTACAAAGAAATTGAAAGTCAAGGCTATCAGCTACCATTAATCGAGGCTGGAATTAAATATTTAACACCTGCTACTTATGATGATTTACTCGAGATTCACGCAACTGTAAAAGAGCTTTACACCGCTAGACCAAAAGTAGAATACATAGTTAAGAAAAAAGAAACCGGCGAAGTAGTAGCAGAAGGTTTTACAACACACGTTTTTATGCGGGAAGAAACAAAAAAAGCCGTTCGTCCCCCTAAAGTATATATTGATGCTTTAGCTAGATATTTTGAAACAAAGTAATATTGCCAAGCTAAACTTTGGCCCGATTTTATAGATGTTAGATAAGATTAAGCAACTTACAAAAGACACTGCGATTTACGGAATAAGCACAATCCTTGGAAGATTTTTCGGTTTTATTCTAACTCCTTTCTATACTCACGTTTTACCAGATAAAGGTGAAATGGGAATCTATAATAACTATTACGCAGCTATTGCGTTCTTGAACGTAATTTTTATTTATGGTATGGATGCCGCATTTATGAAGTATGCTTCTCTAAATTCCGGCGAGGCTAAAAAGAAAGTATTCTCAACTGCATTCATAGCGGTTATTGTAACTACTGTTATTTTATCAGTAATCCTCTATTTTCTGCAAGATTTATTCATGAGTT
>JBHEKZ010000027.1:0-4199 GCA_041859025.1 Melioribacteraceae bacterium
ACAGAAAAAACAACTTCAGAATAGTTTTTCCTTTCGTACAAAACTCCAATTTCAGATTCACTCAATTTCACAATATCAGAATAAGCTGTTTGATCGCTGCTGGAATTGTTTGTTTCATTTTCAATCATAAAGCTTTTTTCCCAATGCTTCCCCTCATCAAAACTAATGCGCAGGGTTAAATTATTTCTGCGGAGTGAGTCTGCCGGATTGCAGAACGCAATTACGTTTTTACCATTATGGCTGCCAACATTTAAAAGTGTACCTTGACAAACCGGGTCCGGCAGGTTAGAATCTAAATAAGTTGTATCCCAAGTTTGACCGCCGTTTGAACTGACCGAGATAATTCGAGCTCGAGTATCGCCCCTTTGATTTCTACTATTCAGCATTAATTTGTTATCGCTTAATTCCGCTGCAGTTGATTCATTTGACCCGGGTACGTCAACATTATCGCTGATATGAAATGTTCGCCCATGATCATCGGAGAAGAAACCATGCGCAAAATAATCTCGGAATTTTGGCTGCGGATTGCCTTCCGAATGATTTGCCGCCACATAAATTCTACCCTTGTATTTACCTGCGCTAAACTGCAATGCGTGACCTGGAGTATTGGCGTAACTTCTCCAATCTTCAGAAAAATTATAAGCCCGATTAGCATCTGTTTTTTTAGGACGATGAACTGATAAGGTAATGTTTTCTGCCGGCGTCCAAGTCACTCCATTATCGGTTGAAGTTATAAACCAAACTTCTCTTAATCCATTTCCTTTTCTCACTTCGCTTTCGGAAGAGTTTCCCGTGTTATAGAACAAGAAAATTTTTCCTTTAGGAAATTTTTCATCAGTTAAATCAACAACCGGAGCTGGATTGCCGGCCTGCGCCGAGCCGTTATCGATGAGTAAGTTAAGAGCGCTCCAAGTTTTACCTTTATCTTCACTTCGTTTCATTACTATGTCAACATTGCCGAAATCTGCCGCATTGTTAACGCGTCCTTCGCAGAAGGCGAGCAATGTTCCATTGGGTAAGTTTACAATTGCCGGAATTCTAAAACTGTTATAACCCTCTGTTCCAGAAACAAAAACCGGAACTCTGTTTTGCTGAGCGTTAATAATGGTAAGTAAAGAAAAGAGTATAGGGACAATGAATTTCAATTCTCTTATACTCCAAACTGCCGAAGGTGGTGATCCAAATGCTTGTACATCAACGAACCCCACTGCGTAGAATTTAATTTACCAAAGAAAGCGTGAGGATTTGAAGTACACTTGGTCTCACCGTCATTGTGAAATTTTTGGATTAGTTCAATAAGGAGTTTCTTCTCTTTCTCAAAACCTTCTGTGCTGCCAATAATAAATTTTTTATGGGTTGGACTTCCTTTGCTAAAAGGCTTTTCATTTGTTGTCTGAGACTTTAACAAAGACCCGATCATTCTAAAGAATATTGGGGATTGCAAGATTAGCTCGCCGCTGGCTGATTTTATACCGACAGAACAATGTGCAAGCATCTGTTCAACATTCATTTTGCCCCAAAGTTGTTGTGTATGAGGAGTGAGCGAACTGATCCTCCCGGTTAGTTCATCAACAACGTCTTTATTAAAGAGAGTTTTCATTTTAGCCTGCTATTTGTTGTCAATTAACAAAACAAACTCGCCTTTGAGATTTTTCTCCTCCGCAATTTTTAGAATTTGTGCTGCTGTTCCTCTTAGAAATTGCTCATTAGGAAGAGTGAGATCGAATGCGACAACAATATTTACCTTGTCGCTAAAAGTTTTGGTTATGTCGGAAAGTAGAGCCTTTAGTCTGTAAGGGGTTTCCATCAAGACTAGAATTTCCTTAAAATTCTTGAGCCTCAACAATTCTTTTTTTCTAATATCACTTTTGGGAGAAAGCCATCCGGCGAAATAAAATTTATCAAGCTTGAATCCGGCGCCGACAAGTGCGGACATAATTGAACTTGCGCCGGGAACCGGAACTACATTAATATTTGCTTGAATGCACATTTGAACAAGCTGAGTCCCGGGATCGGAAAACAAAGGCGTTCCGCAGTCAGAAATTAACGCAGCTGATTTTCCTTCTTTAATTTTTCTTAATACCTCGCGGGAAGATTCCTCCTCGTTGTGTTCATTCAAAGAAAATAATTCTTTTTCGATGTTGTATTTAGAAAGTAGGCGGCGTGCTTCTTTGAATTCTTCGCAAACAATAAAATCAACTTCTTTAAGAATGGTTAATGCGCGCAGAGTTATGTCTTCGTAGTTACCAATGGGTGTAGAAACTATGTAGAGTTTGTTGTTCATTGTGGAATCAATAATTGTTTTCCAATATAAAAAACCCCGAAACAAGTTCGGGGTTTTAGACTAAATGTTAAACCGGTTCTTGAAGTGAGTCGAGTAGTTTGTCCAGCTCTACTATTTTCTTTTCGCCGGAGCGTCTATTCTTTAATTCGATTTTTCCTTCTTTAAGATTCTTCTCGCCGCAAATAACTTGAATTGGCATTCCAAGCAGATCGGCATCATTAAACTTAACACCAGCGCTGCCGTCAAGTCTGTCGTCGAACAATACTTCGTAACCTTCTTCAGTTAACAACTTATAAAGTTTCTCTGCAGTTTCGGAAACTAACGCGCTCTTCATATTCAATCCAATCAGATGAATATCGAACGGTGCGAGTGGTTCTTTCCAGAGCAATCCTTTTTCATCATAGTTTTGTTCAATAAAGCATGCAAGAATTCTTTCTACACCAATGCCGTAGCTGCCCATAACAATCGGTTTCTCTTTTCCGTTTTCATCTAAGAAAAGAACACCAAGAGCTTCAGAGTATTTTGTGCCGAGTTTGAAAATGTGACCAAGTTCTATCGCTTTGAATACTTCCAAAGTAGAACCGCAACGGATACATTTTTCGCCGCTTTCTGCCGTACGCAGATCAAAATATTCTATACCCGGTACATCGCGGGTTAAATCTAATCCGCCAATGTGATAATCATTTTTGTTGGCACCGCTGAACATGTTGTTGGCATCTTTTAAAAGATTGTCTGCAATTATTCTATGTTTAAATCCGATTGGTCCAATTGAGCCGGCATCAGCACCGGAAATTTCTTTTAATTCTTCAGGATGACAAGGACGAACTGTACCGCCGAGAACGCTTCCAAGCTTTGTTTCGTTGACTTCATCGTTCCCAAGCATAAGAACAAGTACCGGTTTATCATCATGCATATAAACACGGCTCTTTGCGGTTTCATGTTCATGAATTTTTAAGAACCCGCAAAGCTCATCTATCGATTTAACACTAGGTGTGGATATTTCATAAACCGCCTTGCTTTCTTCGAGATGCCTGACAGATTCAGCAACAGATTGAGCAACTTCCGAGTTGGCTGCGTATTGGCATTTTTCGCAATATGCAACTGTATCTTCGCCGGCTTCACTCTTAACCATAAATTCTTCGCTTTTGCTTCCTCCCATTGCGCCGCTGGATGCACCTACAACAAAATATTTTAATCCGCATCTGTCAAAAATTGCGCGGTAAGCTTTATCGTGCAAAGCATAGCCAATATCCAATCCGGCAGTATCGCGATCTAATGTGTAGGCGTCTTTCATAATAAATTGTCTTCCGCGTATTACACCGCTTCTGGGACGAGGTTCGTTTCTAAATTTGGTTTGAATCTGATACCAGATCTGGGGCATATCTTTATATGATACCACCGCACCTTTTGCGTGGTAAGCAACAATTTCTTCGTGTGTAGGAGCTAATACATAATCCCGGTTTTTAATCTGAAAAAGAATATCGCCAAAAGCTTCAACACGACCTGTCTGTTCCCAAATTTCTTTTGGATTTAATCCCGGAAAGTGAAATTCTTGTCCGCCGATCGCATTCATCTCTTCACGGATGATGTCCATAACTTTTCTTAGAACATTATAGCCTAGAGGCAGCCAAGAATAAATTCCGGCGGAAAGCTGGCGTACAAGTCCCGCGCGTATCATTAAAATATGGCTTGGAATTACTGCTTCCGAAGGAACTTCCTTCAGAGTTGGTATAAACGATTTACTTAATCTCATTAGGGTTTCTATTAGTTGAAAAATGTTGGGCAAAGATAAGAAATGAGGGCTCTAATTGGAAACGAAGCCGTTTAATAAATAGCTCTTCTATTTTGCTTATTTTTGAAACAAAACAAAATGGTAATAAATGACTGAGAACAAAAAACTCTTCGATCCGGTAAC
>JBHEKZ010000062.1:0-10604 GCA_041859025.1 Melioribacteraceae bacterium
TTGGAGAAGGATATTTTTTCTACCGGTTTTTAGAAAATGAAAGCTAAGAACATTCAAGGATGCTGCCGGGATTTAATTGAAAAACATAATAGCAAAGTTCCTAAAGATTTTGATGAACTTGTTAAATTGCCAGGGGTTGGAAGAAAAACAGCTTCTGTAGTCGCCGGAAACGCGTTTGGAATTCCCGCAATTGCAGTCGATACACATGTAATTAGATTATCCAACTTGCTAGGATTTGTAAATACAAAAGATCAAACGAAAATTGAGTACCGGCTCAAGGAACTTCTGCCGGAAAGCTATTGGGTTAATTCATCTCACTGGCTTGCAACACACGGAAGGGAAGTTTGTTTTGCCCGTAATCCCCAGTGTCATGAATGCATGATTGCAAAACTATGTCCTTCTTTTAATCCGGAATCAAATATGAGAGGTAAAAAATGAATGGCGATTTTATGAGAGATAGGGAATTCTGTTTATCGATTCTTAAAGAGTTTACTAAAAGCGACAGCTTATTAAAACACGCATTTGCAGTAGAAACCTGCACGCGCGCTTACGCAGAAAAATTTGGCGAGGATGTGGAGTATTGGGGCAACGTTGCTCTGCTGCACGATTTTGATTATGAGATGTTTCCGACAGCGGAAGAACATCCATATAAAGGAAATGAAATACTGGCCGGCAAAGGATTTGAAGAGGAATTCCGAAAATCAATAATGTCCCACGCAGATTACACAAACATTCCCCGCGAAACCAAGTTGATGAAAACACTTTATGCCTGTGACGAACTAGCCGGGTTTATTACAGCAGTAGCGTACGTTCGTCCCAGTAAAAGCATCGAAGAAGTAGAAGTGAAATCAGTTCTCAAAAAAATGAAGGATAAGGCGTTTGCCCGCGCTGTCAGCAGAGAAGACATAACTAAGGGAGCAGAAGAACTCGGAGTTGTATTAAATGATCATATAGAGTTTTGCATCAACGCGATGAAAAAGGACAAAGAAAAACTTGGACTATAGTCTAACAAATAATTCGATTTTCAATGCTCCCGCATTTCTATTTATTGATTTAATAAGAGCTTATTAATTCGATAAATTGAATTTCATTCCCATTTTTAAAACTGAAATTATAGAACAGTTTTCCCAACAAATGTATTCGGCTTTGTTGGTATGCGAATTGTTCTATATAGTTGCCTAATTTGCGCTTAGGCTATCTCTGAAAAAATAAAATTTTAACCAGCTAATAAACCGAGCAATTAATGAAATCTAACTTCTTTCTTTTACTCATTTTAAGTGTTCTCACTCTAAATGCTCAAGAAGCGGTAAGAAAATATTCTACCGTAACCAAGAATGCACAATTGTATCAAAGGACTGAATTCCAAATAGAAGTAAACGCAGTCTATTCGAATCCTTTCGATCAGAAGGATATTGCACTTGATCTGGTGCTGACATCACCATCAGGCAAACCGCTTGTGCTACCATGTTTTTTTGTTTCCGGAAAAAGTGGGAACTCGGTTTGGAACGCCCGCTTTGCTCCGCTAGAAATTGGAAAGTATTATTTTCAGTTCAGGCTGAACTATGAAAAGGGAAAAGAGTTCTTCACGAAGGAAGACAGCCTTGAGGTAAAGACATCCGGCGGTGACGGATTCCTCCACAAAAATGATTATTGGACATTTAAATTTGATTCGGGAAAACTCTTCCGCGCAATTGGCGAAAATGTATGCTGGGAATCAAGAGCGTGGGAAGATTCTAAATTTACTTACGACTATTTACTGCCAACACTCGCAAATGCAGGAGCTAACTTCTTCAGAGTTTGGATGTGCCCCTGGAATGTTCCTCTTGAGTGGAAAACTGTCTCCAGCACTAAGAGATACACTAACTCTGATGAGTATTTCAATCCGGGGGGAATAAAGAGAATGGATGAACTTGTTGAACTCTGCGACTCACTTGGGCTTCACTTTATGCTCGCAATGGATTCGCATGGTGCCTTGATGAGCGGGCAGTGGGAGAGAAGTAATTACAATAAAGCCAATGGCGGACCTGCTTCCACACCAACTGAATTCTTCACTTTAGAAAGCGCTCAGAACAAATACAAAAACCGTTTAAGATATATGATCGCACGCTGGGGCTACAGTCCAAGCATAGCTGCCTGGGAGTTTTTCAACGAAATTGACAACTCAGTTTTTAATGCAAATGACACAATTTTAATCCCACACGCTGCTGTAACACAATGGCATGATGAAATGAGTATGTATATAAAGAATACCGATCCGTATAATCATCTTGTTACAACTAGCATATCTCACAGAGATATTATTGGAATGAATTCGCTTCCGCACATTGATCTGAACCAGAAACACATTTATAAGCGAACCGAGAAGATTCCATGGACTATAAAAACTTATTCTTCACTTTATAACAAGCCTTATGCCGTGGGTGAGTTTGGCTATAGATGGGAAGATGATGATCCAAAATATGGTGAACTTTGGGATTACGATTATAAGCGCGGATTGTGGTACGGTTTGTTCAACCCAACTCCGCTTTTACCAATGACTTGGTGGTGGGAATTGTTCGATACGAGGAAAATGACTCCATACTTTAGAAGTGTTAGAGAAATTAGCGACAAAATGCTCGAAGCCGGAAAAGGTTCTTTTGAGATCATTGAGTCATCGGCAAAAAATGTAGAATCATATTCGGTAAAATGCGGGAAAACAATATTCGTTTACCTGTTAAATAATACACGGCATGATGCCAAGACAGATGTTCTGCTAAAAGTTAAACCGGAAGCTGGTTATAGCGTCGAGAGATTTGTACCGGTTTCAAGAGTTTACACAAAGCTTGCCGCAGCAAAAAACTCTGATAGTATAATAATTGAGAAAATAGATTTGAAAGCGAAAGAAGAATTAGTTCTAATTCTGAGTGCCAAATGAAAAGAAACGCTATGAAGATTGTTAGTACACTGATTGTAATTACATTTTTTGCAGCAGTACAAACATTCGCGCAGTATAAATTGAATTACGGTTTAAGCGAGCCGCAAGCAGAATCAACTTTACCAAAGTCGAAAGTTGAATTTCAAAAGCCGGTTCTAAAGGAAAAAGTTGAGATTAGAACCAGGCTTCAAAAAACTGTTGATGGGAGTTACTCAATTGTAGAAGGATGGAAATTAAGTGAAGCGTCAAAACTAAATTCTTCCGGCGATTTACTAACTTCAAAAAAGGTTGATACAAAAAATTGGTACAATGCAACAGTTCCCGGTACAGTTCTCACAACTTTAGTTGAACAAGGTGTTTATCCAGATACTTACTTTGGCTTAAATAATCTGTCCATTCCCGATACTCTCTGCCGGCAAGAATGGTGGTACAGAACTGAATTTCAAATTCCGGAAAAAGAGAAGAATAAAAATGTTTTGCTGACATTTGAGGGTATCAATTACAAAGCAGACGTTTGGATTAATGGAAAATTAGTTGGCAAAGTTGCCGGCGCATTTAAGCGTGGTGTTTTTGATGTTACTAATGTTATTTCGCAAAACAGAAAAAATATTTTAGCCGTTCATATTTTCCCGCCTCAAAATCCGGGCATTCCGCACGAAGAATCTCCGGCAGCCGGCACCGGACCAAACGGAGGTAAACTTTGCATTGATGGGCCAACTTTCATTTCATCAGAAGGATGGGACTGGATTCCGGGTATACGGGACCGCAATATTGGCATTTGGCAAGATGTTAAGGTGAAGTTTACAGATGCTGTAACGATAATTGATCCGCAAGTGATTACAGATTTACCTTTACCAGATATTTCTTTGGCTGACGTTACAATTAAAACTGAACTGAAGAATTCGAGCAGCCAAACTAAAAGCATCTTACTCAAAGGAAAGATAGGAGAAATATATTTTTCAAAGAAAGTTTTGCTTGGCGCAAATTCAGTAACTAAAGTAGAAATATCTCCAAAAGAATTTTCTCAATTGAGAATTAAGAATCCTAAACTCTGGTGGCCGAATGGCTATGGTAAACCGGCATTGTATAATCTGGAATTAAGTGTAACGATAAACGGAAAGAAGTCAGACCAAAAAAATATTCGTTTTGGAATTAGAGAATTTTCTTACGAGATAAGTGCCGATTATTCAGAAAAGCAAAATCTCCGTGTTGAATTTAATCCGACAAATGATTTAAGAAGCGGCAATCCGGTTTTTGATAACATCAGCAGAAGAGATGTAGGTGATGGTGTTTCAATTCCTAAAATTGTAAGTGGAGTAAGCTGGTTAAAAGAAATTCCAGCTAATGAGATGGCGCCTTATCTTGTTGTTAAAGTAAACGGACAAAGAATTTTCTGTAAAGGGGGCAACTGGGGAATGGATGATGGTATGAAGCGTGTCCGAAGAGATTTGCTGGAACCTTATTTCAAACTTCACAAAGAAGCTAATTTTACAATGATTAGAAACTGGACCGGTGAAAGTACCGAAGAATTATTTTACGATTTAGCTGATGAGTATGGATTGCTTGTATGGAATGATTTTTGGCTTTCAACTGAAGGTTATAATCTTGAACCGACTGATAATAAATTATTTATGGAAAACGTTGAAGATGTTGTAAAGCGTTTTCGCAATCATGCTTCGCTTGCAGTTTGGTGTCCGCGCAACGAAGGTTACGCGCCTGTTGCAATTGAAAATGACATCGCAAAAGTAATCGCAAGTGAAGATGGAACTAGACTTTATCAAGGCAACTCTCGCTATTTGAATTTGCGGCCGAGCGGACCTTGGCACTATTTCAAAGATCCGGCAGATTACTTTAGAAGTAATGCAAAAGGATTTAATACGGAACTAGGTACACCTTCGATTCCAACAGCAGAATCGATGAAGAAGATGATGCCCCAAGAAGATGTTTGGCCAATCAGCGATACCTGGTTTTATCATGATCTTCACAATGGACAAAAAGAATTTCGTGCCGCAATTGATTCTCTTTATGACGCGCCAAATAATGTTGATGAGTTTTGTTCTAAAGCTCAAATGATTAATTACGAAAGTCACCGTGCCATGTTCGAGAGTTGGAACAGCCGATTATGGAATAACACAAGCGGCATCTTGCTCTGGATGACGCATCCGGCATGGCCTAGCACGGTTTGGCAAGTTTACTCATGGGATTATGAAACTTTCGGTTCCTACTTCGCCTCAAAATCTGCGTGTGAGCCCATACATGTTCAAATGAATTTGCACGACAATAAGGTTTCTGTTGTTAATACAACTATAGATAATTATGAAAATGCTAAAGTGCAGTTAGAAGTAATTAATATAAATGGAAAAAACTTGTTTGTACAAGAGCTTAAGAAGAATATTAAAGCAAATGAATTGAATTACTTCTTAACTCCGGATATGCCGGCTAATCTTCCCGAAATATTCCTTATCAGATTAACTCTGCAAGAATCAAACGGTAAAGTGTTATCGAGAAATGATTACTGGAAGACTAGTTCGAAAAATGGCGATTATAAAAAATTCAATTCTTTTGGGAAAGCAACAATCAAGGGAAAACAAATTGAATTGAATAAGAAAGAGCATCTGCTGAAGTTTGTTCTCGAAAATGCCAGCAGTGAAATTGCAATTGCTGTGAAGTTAAACTTAGTTGACAAAGAGAACAAAGTAATCTTGCCGGCTTATTTTTCAGATGGCTACTTCAATTTACTTCCGAACGAGAAAAGGGAAGTGACTGTTGTTTGTGATCAGATGCATAGCAAACCATTAAAAGTTCGGGCAAGCGGCTACAACCTAAACGAAAATGTTATTTTTGAAATCAATAAATGAAACTAAACTGAAAATTCCGGAACGTACTATGCGAAGCTTTACTGCTAAATTTCTATTTGTGATTATGTTGGCTCTTGCTGCTAACTCACTTTCTTTCGCCGCTAATATTATTCCAGCGAGCAATCCTTATATTCAATACTTCGGCAGATGGGATTTTACCGATCCTAATGCACCGAGCCATTCCTGGCCAGGTACTTATATCTATGCTGAGTTTGAAGGAACAAGTATTGGTGTTAGGATGAACGATAATTTCTGCTATTACAATGTTTACATTGATGGAAAGTTTCATTCGATATTCCATCCGACTCTTTCCGGTGTGAATTCTTACTCGGTAGTAACCGGGCTTGCTGACGGGCAGCATACATTTCTTTTAACCAAACGAAACGAAACGTCATGGACTAAATTTGTTTTTAACGGGTTAGTTTTGGATGACGGGAAAAATCTTCTGCCCCCCAAAGAAAAGCCTGTTAGAAAAATTGAATTTGTAGGTGATTCGTTTACAAGCGCATCCGGAAACGAAGCAACAGAATCGGGAACCCCCGCCGATGTGAATAAGGTGACAAATCTGGATCTAGGATTTGGGCCCTTGACAGCTAAACATTTCGAAGCTCAGTATCAGATGTCGAGCATTTCCGGTTATGGAATGGTAATGGATTATCTGGGAAATGTTGCCGGCAACGTTCCTTATTATTTTGACCGCGCGTTAATTATTTCTGAAAACCCCAAATGGGATTTCACAAAATATCTTCCAAACTTAGTTGTAGTTTGTCTCGGACTAAACGATTACAATGGTTTCGGCGGTTATACAAATGGAACAGTTTCGGCTTCAAATAAAGAATTGTTCAAAACAAAATATCATCAGTTTGTCTCAACTCTGCGAAGTGTTTATCCCGGCGTTAAGATTATGGCTTTTGCCGCTCAAGTAGATTGGATTCACGCGACAGTAAAAGAAATTGTTGAAGAAGAAAAACTGATTGGCTACAAAGATATTTTCTATTCCGATTTCCCTTACTATACCGGTGGATATGTTAATAATGGTCATCCAAATGTGGAAACGCATAAGAAAATTGCCGATAGGCTAATTGCTGCAATCGAAACGATTGATCCTTGGACACCGGCGGTTGATAATATTCCTCCAAAGATTGTTAAGATTCAATCGAAAGAACAATTTATGGTGTACGAAAAGAGTTATACACTTTCGGTACAAACAGATTCATACTCAACACTTAAATACAGTACGCAGGATAAATCTTTTGATCAGATGGAGAACACTTTTACTACAACGGGAAAGAATCTGCACTCTGTAACAATTCCTTGCGAACACAACAAACAATACACTCTTTATGTTAGAGCAGGCGATACATTCGGCAACAAGATGGATACATCAGCCGTTATCAATTTCAAAGTTGATACAACAAAGATATTGCTGAACTGGAAATCACTTAACTATGATGATTCAAAATGGAAAACGGGAACTGCTCCTTTAGGAAGCGCAAACGTTTATACGAACACCACCAAGATTTCCAAATCAACTACTGCATACTTTAGAAAAAAAGTTAAGATCGATGATGTGAGTAAAATTGCCGGACTCGGATTTCTAATTAAAGGAAACGACGGTGCGGTTGCTTATCTAAATGGTTATGAGTTGCAGCGGATAAATGTTCCTACTGACACAGATTTGCTCTACAATCTTTTTGCAACATCGGCTAAAACATTAAACACCGTAGTTGTTCTTAACGCAGCCGGCGGATTGAAATATCTTAAAACCGGGGACAATCTGTTCGCAGTAGAAATGCATTCCAGTTCCTCCTCTGCGGATATAGTCTTTGATTCGCAGTTATTTGACAGCAGCAATAAAATAATTTTCAAATTGGGCTCGGATTGGACCTACAATGATTTATCAAGCATGCCGGCCGAGCAAATAGGCAATAAAACTACAGATGTTACTGATGTCTCTATTCCCAACACATTTCAGTTAGATCAGAATTATCCAAACCCATTTAACCCGCAGACAAAAATTAATTATAAGTTGTCTTCGTTTAGCCACGTGACACTAAAAATATATGACTTGTTAGGAAGAGAAATTGAAACTCTGGTGAATGAATTTCAGCAGCCAGGAAGTTATTCCGCTTATTTCACTATTAATTCTTCACTGGCTTCCGGAGTTTATTTCTATAAGCTGCAAGCTTCCGATTTTATGCAAACTAAAAAAATGATTGTTCTTAAATAATTTTTACTAATGTCTATCAACGACTGATTTTATACCGGAGTATTTAATGAAAAAAAATGTAAGACTGCTTTCACTTCTCTTTATGATTCTCACTTTCAATGTTTTTGCGCAAACAACCGGATTGGTTGAGAACTTCGATGATGGAAATATTACCAAGTGGACTTCCGATCAATCTACATATAAACTATCCGCAGAAGATAAAACTCTAAAGATTGAATATAACCGCGACGGCTCAAGCGCCGCAGCATGGTATAATTTTAATTATGTCAATACACAATTAATCGACGTTACCAATAATCCGGTAATTCTAATTAGACTTAAGTCAACTGTTAATACAACACTCTCAATTAAACCAACGTCTACCGCTGATGTGCCGCTTATTACTAGTTCAGTTATTGGAGACGGCGCATGGCGTACACTTAAGTTTAATGTCGGCGCTGCCGGAAGTAAAAGGTTTGATAAAATATTTATGTACTTCGACGGCGGAACAACAATCAAAAGCAGCGGAACTGTTTGGTTCGACGAAATTAGAATGGGTGATTCAACTGTTGGGGCATTTCCGGCCGACTGGACTGCTTTCGACAGAACTTTGATGGCGGCACAGAATCTTTTGCTTAACTCTACCGAGGGCAGCGGTGAAGGAAATTTTTCCACTGGTTCTAAAGCTGCACTTCAAACGGTAATAAATTCAATGGTAGCTTTACGCGCTCAGAACAGTAAAGATCAAAAGGTTGTTGATAAAGCAAGTTGGGATCTAGCAGACGCGTGTGTAAAGTTTGAAACTTCCGCGATTACAACTGTTTCAAATCTTGTAGATAAAAACGCCACCAAGCAGACAAAGTATTTATATATGAATATGCTTCAACTGCAACAGAAATCCTTAATCTTTGGTATGCACGATGCAACCGGTTATGGTGTCGGCTGGTCCGGCGATGATGTACGCAGCGATGTTAAAGATGTCTGCGGAGATTATCCCGCACTTTTTAGCGAAGATGTAAATACAATTGAACTTGACCGTAATGTAGATAGAATGAGAAGCCGCTTAACAGCCGCATATGAAGGCGGTTCGGTAATTACAATGTGCTGGCATCAATACGATCCCGATGGTGTTGGATTTTATTTTGCAGACGCAAAGGGCGTTAGAGTAGTTGCAAACATACTTCCCGGCGGAAGCCGCAATGCAGAATACAAAGCCAAGCTGAACAAAGTTGCAACTTTCTTTAAAACTCTTCGCGGCAGCAAAGGGGAATCAATTCCGGTAATATTTAGACCTTATCACGAGCATAGCGGCAACGCTTTTTGGTGGGGACCCGGTTTAACTACAACTTCAGAGTACAATCAGCTTTGGCAATACACTCAAACTTACTTAAGAGATTCTCTAAATGTTCATAATCTAATTTATGCATTATCTCCAATGCTTTACGATGTTGATAACGGCGATGAATATTTCAAAGTCTATCCGGGTGATAATTATGTGGACATTTTCGGAGCTGACTATTACTTCACCAAGGAGAACACAAACGTAGACCCTGCTCAAATGCTGAACGGTTTGAGGACGATATCAACACAAGCAAAAAAGAAAAATAAAATTTCCGCTTTAACAGAGGTGGGTCAAGAAAATTTGGCTCAGTCCGATTGGTTTACAAAGGTTTTGCTGAATCCAATTAAAGCCGATACAGTAGCCAACAACATTATTTATGCGGCTGTGTGGAGAAACGAAAGTGTAAACCATCACTTTGCCCCATATCCGGGTGATGCAACAGTTCCCGATTTTATAAAATTTTATAACGATCCGTTTACAGTCTTTCAAAAAGATTTGCCGAATATGTATGTAATGCCGGCAGAAGATAAAACAGCTCCAAAGTTTGTTTCGAAGCATGACGCGACTCTTATCAGCACAACTAAACTTGCTTCAATTGCGGTTGAAACAGATGAAAGAGCTTTCTTGCGTTATAGTTTTACAGATGAAACTTACGACAAGATGAAAAACCAGTTTGCTGTGGGCGAGGGAAGTTTTAAGCACACTGTGCAAATTGAAGGAGCGCAAGGTGAAGTAAAAACTATTTATGTGCATGCTCAAGATATTTTCGGAAATAAAACCGCAAGTTCGCTAGTTGTTAAGTTCAAAGTAGATACTTTGCAAACTCCGGTTGCCTGGACGGATAAACGTTACCCGACAACAACATGGAAGAAGGGAGCCGCTGTACTTGGAACGGATGCCGGCGCAGCAACAAAAGTTAATTCCGTGCAGACAATTTATTTCAAGAACAATTTTAATTACAATGCTGCGGATTCATCCCTCTTGATTACCGCAAATTATAGAGGCGGTGTTGTAATCTATCTTAACGGAACAGAGATTGGAAGATTCTATATGCCGACCGGAACAGTGGAATATACTACCGCCCCGGCTTCTTCAATTGTTTCAACAAGTTCCGTTACAATAAGTAAAAAAGTTAATGCTTCATTATTAGCGCTGCTTCAAAATGGTGTAAACTCAATATCATTCGAAGTTCATGGTAGTCCAACCGAGTTATCTCACACTTTCAAAGCGCAAATGATTACACAATTCCGCTCAATAATTCCTTATACGTCGGAATGGTAT
>JBHEKZ010000175.1:0-2707 GCA_041859025.1 Melioribacteraceae bacterium
GTTCGATTTAACCGCCGCCTTATATTCCTACTCATCAAAAATTTATTCTGCCGCATTTACAGATTATAATGCTATTTACACTTTTAATTTTCTCATACTTGGCTTAACCGCATTCTTTTTTATGAGAAGTTTTGGTGCCGGGCGCGGTTTAAGTTTTCTTGTAGCCGCCGCTACCGTTTTCAGCACAGGTATTACAGTCTTATTTTACATTGGTCACATAACCAAGCTTATGAGTCTCGCAATTTTGCCTTTCATCTTAATGATGCTCTTTAAATTCCAAAAAGAAATAAAACTTCTGGACGTATTGCTGTTTGTTTTAGGAATGCATTTGCTGGTTCTTGGCGCACACGTACAAATAGTTTTCTACTTTGCTCTTGCCGCCGCAATTTATTTTATCTATTTCTTAATTCGATCATTCGTTACTAAAGACAGCTTTCTTCAAAAACAGCTTTTCAAATCAATCGGCATTACTGCGTTAGCCGGCGTTATTGCTTTAATGATGTCTTTCGATACTTACTCACAAATTTTGGAATACAAGCCTTACTCAACGCGCGGAACCAAAAGCATAACCGAAACACAGAATACAAGCGCGTCAACAATTAACAACGCTTATGAATATGCTACCAGCTATTCGTTCTCTCCAAGCGAAGTAATAACATTTGCCATTCCATCTTACTTTGGGTTCGGCAATTCCGTTTATAAAGGAGAATTAACCCAAAACCAAGAAGTTGAAGTAAACACTTATTTTGGTCAGATGGAGCGTGTAGACGCCGCAATGTATATGGGAATAATAATATTAGCGCTTGGTTTGTTCGCTTTGTTTACTAGATGGAAGGAACCGGTCATTCAATTCTTTGGGATTTTAGTTGTACTTTTTATACTGATGTCTTTCGGAAAGAACTTCCCGCTTATATATAACATTCTTTATTACAGCGTTCCCCAGTTCGATAATTTCCGCGTACCCTCTATGGTACTTCATTTAGTGCAAATTATTTTTCCGATTCTTGCCGGACTTGGAGTGATGAAAATAATTTCCCTTCGTGAAGAGAAAAACGCAACAATTGAAAAAGCTCTGAAATTTTCTACTATTGGTTTCGCAGCCTTGTTTGTTCTCTCCATGATTTTGGGCGTCAGCATTAGCAGTTGGATGACTGAAAGAGTAAGCGTTTATGTTACTGGACTTGGCCAGTCTCAGCAAGGTCAGCAAATGGGTCAAATGTTTACGGCGTTATCGCCATACATTAGCGAAATGTTCCGTGGTGATGTTCAAATTGCGCTTGCATTACTAACACTTACTTTTGGCCTGAGCTACTTGTATGCTAACTCCAAAATCAGCAAAGAATTGTTGATTGCCGCACTCGTAGTTTTTTCTTTGATTGATCTTTTTAGAATAAGCACACGCGGCGCCAGCTACATTGATAAATCTCAAGCAGATCAATTTTTTATTGAACCTCAATATATTTCAACAATCAAACAGCAAAACGAAAAAGGACCATTCCGCTTAATCAATTTGAAGCGCGAAGGCATGGGCTCGTTAAGCAACAATGCAAACCTTAATGTGTACTTCCTGCAAGAAGATTTTTATGGTTACTCTGCTGCAAAACCGAGAAGCTATCAAGACATAATGGATGTTGTTGGTCCGGTAAACATGACTTTGTGGAGAATGCTTGGTGTTAAATACGTAGTGGTCGATCAGCCATTTGGCGCCGCCGGATTTACAGCCATACAGCAAACGGAAAAAGAAATCGTTTATAGAAATGACCGCGCATTGCCAAGAGTTTATTTTGTTGATAGTGTTGCTCAAAGACCAGCTAAAGATATTCTTGATGCTATTAAGAACGATTCATTTGATCCAAAGAAAATCGCTTATGTAGAATCATCGCAGTTAAAAGTTGACAAAGCCGACTCTACTTCTTCTGTCAAAATAGACACATACAAAGATGAACTTGTTGCCGCAACCGTGGAAGCCAAAGGGAACAACTTCTTATTCTTTGGTACAACTTTTCTGCCGGGCTGGAAAGTCTTTGTTGACGGTGCCGAAACCAAAACTTATACTGTAAATCACGGCTTTACCGGAATTGTTGTGCCGCAAGGCAAGCACAAAGTTGAATTTGTTTATGAGCCTAAAGGATTTACATTCGGTAAATATTTGTCTTTGCTTCTTAACTTAGGCTTGTTTGGCGCTATCGGATTCGTGTTTTTTCTCTCTAGAAAAAAGGGAGTTCCGGAAAACAAATAGATGCTCGCACGCTTAAAGACTACCATACAGCAGTCATTTATTTATAGCTTAAGCAACGTTGCGGCAAAGGCGGTGGGAGTTATTTTACTTCCCATTTACCTTCACAATCTTTCCGTTGCCGCATTCGGTGTCTGGGATTTGTTTGATACTACAATACAAATCCTAACCGAAATTGTTATACTGGGTCAAGCAAGTGCTATTATTTTTCTCAACAACTCTAGCGAGCACAAAGAGAAAAAAGCTTCAGCTCTTTACACATTAACCATTTTCGTATTCCTCTTCGGAGCGCTGCTGGTAATACTCACAGAATTTATAGCGCTCTATTTTCCATCAATATTCATAGGTCAATTGGTTCACGCGGAATACGTTCGAGCGGCGGCATATATTGTTTTGCTGCGCGTGATGAACAATTTGTTTTTCGCAAAGGTTAGAGCCGAAGAAGAAGCAAAGTATTACACCATAGTAAGC